>JBKBWE010000094.1:0-9203 GCA_046289145.1 Sediminibacterium sp. | reverse complement strand
GCTCACGATCAGGAAGCTTTTTTAACTCGTTCTTAAACCTCGATTCCAAAATTCTCAAATAATCTGTACAAACTTGATGACCGAGGCCACGACTTCCTGTATGGATCATTACACAAATTTGATTTTCCTTCTCAATCCCAAAAACTTTTGCAATTTCTGGCAAGAAAATTTTATTCACAACTTGAATCTCAAGAAAATGATTTTACAGGTGTCGATTTTGAAACAGGTCGATGGTTTAGTAGAAACTTAAAAATATTCAGAAATATTCAGAGAATTAAAAGCAGTTCTTCGGACAGGATTCTAGTAATTTATGGAGCCGGACATATGAATTTACTCAACTATTTTTTTGATTGCTCACCAGAATATAGCCGAGTAAAAACAAATGATTTTTTGTAAATTAGATTAGTCTTTAGTTTCCTAATATTTTTTATATTCAATTATAATGACTAATCAAAAAATAACCCCATGCCTTTGGGTTGAGAAAGACGCTAAAGCAGTAGTGGATTATTATTTATCCATATTCAAAGATGGTAAACTGAAAGACTATCGATTATTTAATAATATGCCAGATAGTGACGGAAATGGCTCTGCTGGAAGTTTTGAGACTGCTGTAATGGAAATTGCCGGTATAGAATTTTCAATACTTGCTGCTGGCCCCATGTTTAAATTTAATGAAGCAATATCCTTAGTAATAAATTGTAGAGACCAAGATGAAGTAGACTATTATTGGGAAGCACTTACAAGTAATGGTGGAGAAGAAGGCCCTTGTGGGTGGTGTAAAGACAAGTATGGGTTATCATGGCAGGTAGTTCCAATAGAATATTTTGAATTATTGCATAGTACTGATGCTGCAATAAGGGAAAAAGTAATCAAGAATACATTTACGCAAAAGAAATTGATACTTTCAGAACTTAAATAGTATTAAATGCTTTAAACGCCATGCAAAATATCCTCCTCTTCTTTCTTCTGATTATTGCTACCCAAGTAGTAGCCCAAGATCCAACTGCTAACTATCCCATATACAATGGAAATGACTTGGGCCTTACTTATACACCAAAAGCATCTACTTTTAAAATTTGGGCACCTACTGCAACAGCGGCTAGAATCAATTTATACCAAACCGATTTAGGCGGCGTGTGTGATCGCACCGCTAATATGCAAAAAGCTGCCAACGGAGTTTGGGAAATTACCATTGAGCATAATATAAAAAACAAGTACTATACTTTTCAGATTTTGGTTAATGGTGCTTGGAGTGCAGAACTAATTGATCCTTATGCCAAAACATCTGGTACCAATGGCGTAAGGGCACAGGTGATTGATTTGAAAGAAACCAATCCAAGAGGATGGGAGCATGATCTATCTCCTAATTTTTCAAAAGAGAATAAACAAACAGATGCAGTTATTTACGAACTGCATGTTAGAGATGCTAGTATTCATCCAAATAGTGGTATCAAAAACAAAGGAAAGTTTGTAGGACTTACCGAATTAGGAACTCAAAATAATTCAGGGTTATCAACTGGGCTTTCGCATATAAAAGAATTGGGCGTTACTCATATTCACTTATTGCCTTTTTACGATTACAATTCGGTGGATGAAACCAAGCCTAATCAATACAATTGGGGCTATGATCCAGTGAATTATAATATTCCAGAAGGATCATACAGTACGAATGCGTCAGATGGGAAAGTGCGTATTAGAGAGTTAAAAGAACTCGTTAAAACCTTGCACAGTAATGGCTTGAGAATAATCATGGATGTAGTGTACAATCATACGGCCCTTACGGTAAATTCTAATTTTAATACACTCGCACCTGATTATTATTATAGAAAAAAGGCCGATGGTACTTTTTCCGATGCCAGTGCTTGCGGCAATGAAACAGCCAGCGATAAAGCCATGTTTAGAAAGTTCATGCTCGAGAGTGTGTTGTATTGGGTGAAGGAATACCATATTGATGGTTTCCGTTTTGACTTAATGGGCATACACGATATTGAAACAATGAACTTAATTGCAGATACTTTACGCAAAATAAAACCATCGATTGTTTTATATGGAGAAGGTTGGACTGCTGGCGGATCACCTTTGCCAGAATCAAAAAGGGCAATTAAAAAGAATGCAAGTGAGTTAAAAGGCATCGCAGTTTTTAGTGATGATATGCGGGATGGAATCAAAGGAAGTGTTTTTAACATAGAAGACCGTGGTTTTGCAACTGGAAAATTAGTTAATACCGAGTCTGTTAAATTTGGCATAGTTGCAGCAGGAAAACATTCACAAATTGATTACACAAAAGTTAATTATTCTCAAGCGCCATATACAACATCACCCGCAAGTCTCATTAATTATGCGGATTGTCACGACAATAATATTTTATGGGATAAAATATCGCTTTCTTATAAAGAAGCTTCTGAGACAGATCGTATTAAAATGCACCAACTAGCTTATGCTATAGTATTAACTTCTCAGGGTACTCCTTTTTTAACTGCGGGTTCTGAATTTTTAAGAACCAAGTTTGGGGTAGAAAATTCTTTTGATAAAGGGGATAGTATTAATGCAATTAATTGGAATTTGAAATCGAAAAATTTGGCCACTTACCAATATATTCAATCACTGATTAAAATCAGAAAAGCGCATCCTGCTTTTCGTTTGCAAACTGCTGATCAAATTTCAAAACACTTAGTGTTTCAAAACAATTTGCCCGAGGGGATCATAGCTTATACAATAAATGGAGCCCCTGTAGGGGATAGTTGGAAAAAAATATGGGTGGGATTTAATGGGTCTGTGCGAGCTCAAACTGTTGATCTGCCAGCGGGGAATTGGAAAATCGCATCAATCAATAATCAATCCAATTTAAAAGAGAAAACAATGTTGATTGATGGCAGTTCGGCAGTTATTTTGTACCAATAATTGTTATTTTAATTTAAAATGTATGAGCAATATTTCTACCAATAAACTTCTTTTAGGAACTATTTTAGGGTCAATATTAGTTGCTTCTTTTACTTATGGATTTATACATGCTTACCAGCAAGAAAATAATTTAAAAATTCTTATGCGTGGTTCTTTATTAATCTTTTCAATTATTTATGCTTCAAATTATTATATTCGTTACAGAGCTGCAAAACGCTCAGATAAGAGTTAATTTTTGCATGAACAACAGATATTTTTAATATCATATTTTCTTAATTATTTATGCTTATTCATCCTTATTCTGCCGATTGGAATAGTCATTTTAATGATATAAAATCTTTATTGGATGAAGCTTTACAACGATTAGATTATTCCATTGAACATGTTGGGAGCACTGCTGTACCAGGTCTTGCAGCCAAACCTATCATAGACATAGATATTGTATTCAATGACCCTTCTACATTTCCTTTGATTAAACAAGCGTTGGAATTGATAGGGTATTTCCACAATGGCAATCAAGGCATTGAAGATCGAGAGGTTTTTAAGCGTGAGGGTACTTCGCAAGAGGATGTACTTGATACCATCAAACATTATCTTTATGTTTGCTCAGCTGATAGTCCAGCACTAAAACGTCATTTGATTACCAGAGACTACTTGCGAAATAATGAGTGGGCCAAAACAGAATACCAGCAAATGAAATATGCGCTAGCGGAAAAAGCAGGGCAGGAGCAAAAAAAATATGCTGCACTTAAAGAAGAAACAGTGAATGCTTTTATAGATAGCTTTTACTAATTTCTTATATTTAATATAATTAAAACCTTTATGACCCTCATTGCCATATTCTTTCCTGCACTCTCTTTTTTTCTAAGGGGAAGAATTTTTACTGCATTTATCTGTTTTATCCTTCAGATTACGCTGATTGGATGGATTCCAGCAGCCATTTGGGCGGTTATCTCCCTTCAAAATGCAAGAGCCGATAAACGCAACGAAAAATTGATTAGGGCCGTGAAATCTAAGTAACCATTTATATATTCAAAATGAAGTGCCACTTTCCTCTAGTTTTATTACTTGCATTAATAACTACATCAATATCTGCTCAAGCTGATAAGAAATTATTAATTGAACACTTATCTGGTAACTTCTATGTTTACACCACATATAATACTTACCAGGATAGTAAAGTCCGCGCTAATGGTGTTTACTTAGTTACTAAAAAAGGAGTGGTACTATTCGATACACCTTGGGATACCACACAGTTTCAACCCTTATTAGATAGTATTTATAAAAGACATCAGCAAAAAGTCATTATGGCTTTTGCTACACATTGGCATAGTGATAAAACAGCAGGGCTGGAATATTATAAGCAGTTGGGAATTACAACTTATACCACTCAATTGACGGATGAATTAAGCAAAAAGTATAATGCTAAAAGAGCAGCATTCCTAATGGCAAAAGACACTTCATTTGTAGTAGACCAATACCAATTTGAAACCTTTTATCCAGGGGAAGGGCATACACAAGACAATATTGTAATCTGGTTTCCCAAAGAAAAAATTCTATTAGGTGGCTGTTTAATCAAAGGCGCGAAAGATAAAAACCTAGGTTTCTTAGGGGATGGCAATATAAATGAATATGCGAATACGCTTTTAAAAGTGCAACAAAAGTATTCCAATCCTAAATTTATTATTACTACTCATAGTGATTGGCGAGATGTTAATTCTTTAAAAAACTCAATAAGAATGGCTAAGCAACTAACCGTTGAAAAAGAACTCCGCCACGTTGTTTTATTTGGTTGGAAGGCCAATGCCAATAAAGACTCCATTGAAAATGCTATCAAAGCATTTGGGGAATTGCCCACGAAAATTAAGACTATCAAAAATTATGAATGGGGTGTAAATAATAGTCCGGAGAAATTGAATCAGGGATTAACTCACTGCTTTGTGTTGACTTTTTCAACTGAAAAAGATCGGGATAATTATTTAGTACACCCTACACATATTGCATTTACCAAACTACTGCCCAATATTCTAGACAAAGTAACAGTAGTAGATTATTGGATTAGAAAATAAATCACAGCTCAATCAGAAGAATACCCTTTATTATTTTATAGTTGTCTTAAGCCACTTCTTCATCTTTTCAAACCATTGGATGGTCGATTTAGTATTGTTAAGTCCAAAACCATGACCACCTTCATCCATTAACAAAAATTCAGCTGGAATATTGGCTGCGTCCAAAGCTGCTTTCATTCTTACACTATTTTCAAAGGGTACCGTTTTATCATCTTTAGCATGAAAAATAAAACATGGTGGAGTTTGTTTACTTACTTGTAATTCAGAAGAAAATTGCTCTTTGTTAGCAATAGAAACATTTTTTCCTAATAATTTGTTTTTTGAACCTGCATGGGTAAACTCATCATTCATACTAATTACTGGATATCCTAATATAGCAAAATCTGGTCTGGCACTTGTTTGGGAGCCATCATTATATAGATTCCAATTAAATTGCGAAGCAAGTGTACTGGCTAAATGCCCACCAGCAGAAAAGCCTATTACCCCAATTTTATTTGGATTTATTGCGTATTTGTATGCATTGTTTCGGATATATTTTATTGCAGATTGTGCATCTATCAATGGTACCCATTCTTTATTGGTCATGCATGAATCATTGGGTAACCTATATTTTAAAACGAATGCCGTAATTCCAATTGCTGAAAATGCTTTGGCTACATCATGCCCTTCATGATGGATAGCTAAAACCGCATAACCTCCACCTGGGCAAATTAGTATGGCTGGTTTTTGGGGATCTTTATTGGTAGGTTCATAAATGGTTAATGTGGGTGTATTAACCACTTTGTAAACCTCTCTTCCCAATTGATTTATTTCGGTTTCATTGTTGGTGTCACAATTTTTTGAATTAGGTATTCGTCCTGTATATAAGGGAATTTCCTGTTGTGCAATAGCGACAAACATGCTAAGAATAAAAATGGTTGAGAATATGTATTTCATAAAATATTAATGCTGTATAAAAATAGCTTAAATTCAATAGCATAACGATATAATAAAAATTTATGCAAAAAATTATTGTCATTTTATTCTTTGCAATGATACCATTTTTAGCATCAGCTGATGGGTATCCAATAAATCAAAATATAGACATTAAGCATTATTCATTTACGCTAAACTTGTCTGATAGTTCTAATGAAATAATCGGTAATACAATAATAACCCTGCAATTCAAGAAAGCAGGAATTCAATCAGTTAGATTGGATTTTGTTAATCAAACTATAGAACGAAAGGGTAAAGGAATGAAAATAGATGCAGTATTATTGAATAATCAAAGCCTTTCTTACGTGCACGAAAAGGATGAATTATTTATTCAATTACCATCGCCATCAACTACTGGATCCGAAATACAGATTAGTATTCAATACCATGGTGTGCCATTTGATGGATTAAGAATTGGCGCTACAAAATTTGGTGATCGTAGTTTTTTTAACGAGAACTGGCCCAATAGAACCCGTCATTGGTTACCTACAGTTGATCATCCTTATGATAAAGCAACTTCTGAGTTTATAGTGAAAGCGCCTGCAAAATATAAAGTAGTTTCAAATGGATTGTTATTAGAAGAATCTTATTTGGGCAACAATGTAAAACTGACCCATTGGAAGCAATCGGTTCCTGTTTCTTCTTGGCTATTTGTTTTAGGTGTGGCTGAATTTGCCGTTCAATATGTAGATCAGTTTGAGGGCAAGTCCATTGAAACTTGGGTATATTCCAAAAACAGGGAAGCTGGATTTTATGATTTTAAAGAGCCCACAAAAAAAGTGTTAGAATTCTATAGTAAGTATGTTGGACCCTTCGCCTATGAAAAGTTAGCCAATATACAAACGCCTAGTGTAAATGGAGGAATGGAAACTTCTTCTGCTATTTTATATGGGGAAGATTTAGTGAATGGAAAAAGAGATGAACGTACTAGAAATATTGTTATTCATGAAATTGCACATCAGTGGTTTGGTAATGCTGTAACAGAAACAACCTGGGACGATGCTTGGTTAAGCGAAGGGTTTGCAACTTATTTCACGTTATTATTTATTGAACATGCTTATGGTAAGGATGAATTTGACAAAGGCATTCAAAAAGCGAAGAAGTCTGTATTTGACATGTCTGTAAAAATGCCTCAGTTCAGTATCATTAGTGATAGAACTGCTGAAAAGGAAGTAGTTACTACAGGGCTTACATACCAAAAAGGAGCTTGGGTTTTACATATGTTGCGAAACTTAGTGGGCGATGCAAGTTTTCAAAAAGGCATTCAACTGTATTATGCAAAATACTTTAATGCCAATGCAACTACCAGTCAGTTTAGAGAAGAAATGGAAAGGGCTTCTGGTAAAGACTTAAAATTATTTTTTAAGCAATGGTTATATCAACCGATTAATCCTACGATAAATACAAAATGGAGTATTGATAGTATTCAAAAGAAATTAGTAATTGATTTCACACAAACTCAAATTGGAGACATCATTTTTGATTTACCTGTTGAGATTGCTTATTATACAAAAGGAAGTGATGCTCCAAAATTTCTTAAAGTGCAATTAAATAAGAGGGAGCAAAAATTCACTTTTCCATATGGTAGTGTGCCTGAGAAAATAGTACTAGATCCTAATAATAAGCTGCTTAGTATAATTAATTACACTAACTAATAAACTACTGATTTACAATATGTAATACCCTTGAAGGAAATTTTATTTCTTCAATTGGCAAATAGCTGTACATTTGTTAACCAAACGGTTAAACCAAATGGTTAAAAATAGAAATGAGGCAGAAATTGCCATATTAACAGCAGCTAAGACCATATTTTCAGTAAAAGGGAAAGATGGGGCTACTATGCAGGAAATAGCGAATGAAGCGGGTATTAATAAAGCTTTGTTGCATTATTATTTCAGAAACAAAGATTTGTTATTTGAAGAGGTGTTTTTTGATGCAGTAAAAAAATTCTCCCCCATTTTAAAACAGGCAATAGCACAGGAAATGGATTTATATCAAAAAATTCAACAAATATGTGAAGCCTATATAACAATGGCTATTGAAAATCCTTTTGTGCCTGTGTTTGTATTAAGTGAAGTGAATAAACAGCCTGAAATTTTTATTCAAAAAATGTTTCATGGCGATCTACCAGATTTTCCCAAATTGGCTGCTCAAATAAATAAGGAAGTTAGCCTAGGAAATATAAAACCAATACAGCCTCAACATTTGATTTTAAATATGATGAGTATGTGTGTATTCCCTTTTGTATTTAAGCCAATTTTTATTATTGGCATGCAAGCTGACAAACAATTATTTGATCAATTAATGCTTGAGCGCATTAAAACGGTCCCTCAGTTCATCATTGATTCAATTAAAAAATAAACCGTATGCGGAAACTGATATTTATTTTAGGAATAACGTTGCAAATAACAGCTTATGCTCAATCTTATACATTGCCAGTTATTGAATCGTTGGCTATTCAAAACTATCCTTTGATTAAACAATCCGATTTATTGAATAAAACAGCACAGTTATCTGTTGAGAATATTCAAAGAGCTTTATATCCACAGATTACGATAAATGGACAAGCTAGTTATCAGACGGATGTTACTAGCATTCAAATACCAATTCCTGGTTTTAGTCCATCCGCTTTATCTAAAGATCAATACAGAGCAACAATAGATGTTCAACAGAATATTTATGATGGGGGTGTAAATAAAACGATGACTCAAATAGTACAAGCTGGAAATAAAGTAGCGCTCTTGAAAAACGAAGTGAATATCTATCAATTGAAGGAGCGGGTTACTCAACTGTATTGTAGCATTTTGTATACACAGTCTGTTATTGATCAGATTGAATTAATTAATAAAGACCTAAATCAGGCTTTATCTAAAGTAGAAGCTTTGTACAAAAATGGACTAGTGTTTAATAATAATGTTTTGCAAATCAAAGCACAGATTTTAAAAAATAAACAAAAGCTGACTGAAGTAATAGCCTCAAAAAAAATTGTTTTGGATGCACTTGGTTTATTAACTAATACCAATTTTAAATTGAGTACTCCATTTGAAATGCCCAATACCATTTTAGTAGTTGATAATCAGCCTGAGTATGAACGCCCTGAGTTCAGGTTATTTGATGCACAAAAAAATAATATTCAATCTCAGCTTGCGCTGGTAGATGCAAAAAACAATCCTAAAATCAGTGCGTTTTTGCAAACGGGATTCGGAAGACCCGCTTTAAATATGCTTAAAAATGACTTTGCTTTGTTTGGTATTGGTG
>JBKBWE010000388.1:1586-1962 GCA_046289145.1 Sediminibacterium sp. | reverse complement strand
AACTACTTTTGAAAAGGACAGGGTTTACTAACGATGTAGTAACTGCTGTTGATGGTAGTGATGCGCTTGATTATTTCAAGGATCTTTTTGCAACTAGTACACAGCCAGTGGATGAAGCTCCTTCTTTGATTTTATTAGATATCAACATGCCTGTAATGAATGGTTGGGAGTTTTTAGAAGCCTACATACCATTATTTGCCGATAAGTTGCCCAATACCAAAGTAATCATTCTTTCTTCAACAATTGACCCTGAAGATTTTTCAAGGGCCAAAAAATTTCCTGTAGTGGCTCAATTTGTAAGTAAGCCACTTAGTGTAGAAAATTTGGCGGAATTGAAAGAGAACGAGTTCGGACAAATTTTTTTTTAATTGCCCTC
>JBKBWE010000388.1:0-1576 GCA_046289145.1 Sediminibacterium sp. | reverse complement strand
GCTAAGAAAAAATCACGAATATTTCCACCTAATATAAGTTCAATTTCTGTTCTAGTAAAATGCTCTTTTTGTAATGCATTTACTATAAGCGGTAATCCGGTAACGTCAAAATGGGTGCCAATTGCTCCATCAAAATCTGAGCCTAGTGCTACTTTGGTCACTCCAATTTTGTCTGCAACATATCTAATACTTTTTGCTGTTGCCTCAGCATTGGTACCGCAAACAGCGGTCTCCCATAACCCAATACCTACTAGTCCATTTCTTTTGCCAATTGCTTCTAAGTGTTTGTCTGAAAGGTTTCTTCTATTGTAGCATACACCTTGAACGCCTGTATGAGAAATGATGACAGGCTGTTTGGATATTTTTAAAATATCATCAATTGCTTCAGGTGAAACATGCGCAAGATCGATAGTAATTTTTAGTTCATTCATTTTTTTGATCAAGGAAATTCCTTTTGTTGTTAAACCTGCTTTTTTTACGCCATGGGCAGATCCGGCCCATTCGTTGTCAAAAAAATGAGTTATTCCAATGTATCTAACTCCTGCTTCGTACAATTTATCTAAGTTGTTTAGGTCATTATTTAAAGCATGTGCGCCTTCAATTCCCAACATGCCCGCAGTAATTAACTTGTCTTTAGTTCTATCTACAATAAATTGAATGAGAGCTGCTTTATTGGTTATCAATCTTAATTTTCCATTAGATGCCTTTGCGGCATTATGAAGTTCATTGCATTGATTTAATGCTCTTTCCGTTAAATTGAACCATGTCTTAAATGGTCTTAATTGTGCAATGCCCAGCAAAGTAATATTGTCTGTTTCTGCCGTATTATTTTCAATATTAATACCTCTAGGAGTTTTAGTGACAATGCTAAATACTTGTAAAGCCATATTGGCTTTTTGCATTCTAGGTACATCTACATGCCCATATTGATGCTCCTTTAATACATCTCGATCCCATAATAATTGATCGCAATGTAAATCGGCAATAAAAGGAATTGAATCATACCATTCAACTTTCGGGGGATTTTTGATCCTCAGTTGAACCTTGTTCATAGACTTATCTATATAGCCCGGTACATAAATAAAAAAAATAAGTACGGCTATAATAACGAGGATAGATGCAATTTTAAATGCCAATTTGAGCATAACAATGAATTGAATAACCCAATGTAATCAAATTGCATGAATTGACTTAACCCTGCTGCTTAATCCAATGTTTAATTTGATTAAAAACGCCTTCGCTGAGTGGAACATTGGGCATACGAAGTTGATTACTAATTAAACCTTGTATGGCCATAAATGCTTTTACACCCGCTGGGTTGTTTTCAACAAACATTAAATCATAAGGGACCATTAAACGATTATTAATGGATCTTGCCTTAGCATAGTCATTATTCAAGCAAGCTCTAACCATATCACCAAATTCAAGTGGGAAGGCATTTGCAGCAACGCTAATGACCCCTTCCATTCCACAAGCCATTTGAGGCAATGCCAATGCATCATCTCCACTTAATACTAAGAAGTCATTGGGCCTGTCTTTTAATATTTGCATGCATTGTTGCATATCTCCACTAGCT
>JBKBWE010000093.1:0-9223 GCA_046289145.1 Sediminibacterium sp. | reverse complement strand
AAAAGAAAGCGCGCAAGGAGAAAAAGCCAACCAAGTTCCAATAAGCCAAAATCGGATTGGTAATGATTACAAATGCATTTATAAAAATTTGGGATAATACGGTAGGAGCTATATCCTGGGACCCTCAAAGAGGCATCGCCTATTTTGAATATGAGCCATCTTTTTTAAATAAACAATGGGACTTATCTCCAATAAAAATGTCTACGAACAGTGCCCGTGGTAGAATATTTTCTTTTCCAGAATTAGTTCGCAATAATACTTTTAAAGGATTACCAGGGTTGTTGGCGGACGTTTTGCCAGATAAATATGGAAATGAATTAATCAATGTATGGCTGAATAAAAATGGACGACCTGCTGATAGTATGAATCCTGTTGAGCTGTTATGTTTTATTGGGAAAAGAGGGATGGGTGCATTGGAGTTTGAGCCTGTAATATCTGGAGCTTTTGATAAGTCTACAAAAATAGAAGTGAGTCAGTTGATTGAGATTGCACAAGCAATACTTTCTAAAAAGCAACAGTTCAAAGTAAAACTGTCCAATGAAGATGCCAAAGCGTTAAGTGATATATTGAAGATTGGAACATCTGCTGGTGGCGCCAGGGCTAAAGCGGTGATTGCTTTTAATCAAAAAACTGGTGAAGTAAAATCAGGTCACGCGGATGTGTCAAAAGGTTTTGAACATTGGCTAATAAAATTTGATGGTGTAACTGATGCAGAAATTGGGGTTTCAAAAGGTTATGGTAGAGTTGAAATGGCTTACCATTTAATGGCCAAACAGGCTGGTATTCAAATGATGGAATGCAGGCTCCTTGAAGAAAATGGGAGAGCTCATTTTATGACTAAACGATTTGATAGAGAAAAAGATAATCAAAAATTACATGTGCAAAGCTTCTGTGCATTGAATCATTTTGATTTTAATGATATAAGTAGTTTTAGTTACGAGCAGCTATTTCAAATAATGAGACGCTTACGGTTACCTTATCCTGAAGCAGAACAATTATTTAGGAGAATGGTTTTTAACGTAATGGCCAGAAACTGTGATGATCATACTAAGAATTTTTCCTTTATTATGAATCAAGCAGGTGATTGGCGTTTAGCACCAGCATTTGATATTTGTCATGCTTACAGGCCTAATAGTATTTGGGTGAGTCAACATGCACTTAGCATAAATGGGAAGAGAAATAATATTTCTAAAGACGATCTTTTAGCTGTTGCAAAGAATATGAATATTAAAAAAGCAGCAGTTATTTTAGATCAAATCAGTAGTATTGTTAAATTTTGGAAAGACTTTGCTACTGAGACAAAAGTTAAGCCAAAGCTGAGAGATGCGATTGGGGAGACATTACTGTTTTTGTAGATTAATTTACCTTCACACAATTATAAATATAAAAATTGGACATTCTTTATTATATAGGCATAGGCATCAACTTTTTTCTTTTGTTGATTTTAATTACCAAAAAAGGCAAAACCCTTGCTGATTTTATTTTGGCTGCTTGGTTATTTTTTATAGGCATACATACTATTTTGTATGTACTATCATTGCAACCAGCTTCCGAGTCAACTATTCATTGGATTGTTGGCCTTTCAGCGCCATTTATTTTGGTACATGGTCCATTTTTATATTTATATACAGCTGCCAGTACCAATGCTTTCTCGTTTAAGAAAAAAACATGGCTACTCCATTTTTGGCCTTTCATAGGTACCATTATTACTTTAATACCACTCTATTTAATGAGTGCAAAAGAAAAAATGGATTTGTATAATACAGGCGGGGCAGCCTATCAAAATTTCAATTCCATCCTACTAATTTTCATTTACGTTACAGGTCTTATTTATATTTTTCTTTCTTTTCGTTTGCTTCGAATGCACAAGAAAAATATTGGTAATCAGTTTTCTTATGAGGAGAAGATTAATTTAAATTGGCTGCGCTATTTAATATACGGGCTCTTGGTTATCTGGATAGTCATCATTGTGCTTAAAAAGAATAGTTTAATTTATGGTAGTGGGGTAGTATTTGTAACTATTTTAGGTTATTTAGGAATTAGGCAAGTGGGTATTTTTGGAATGAATGAGGTTCCCATAAATAATATCCCTGAGCCAGTGGCGGCTGAAATCCCCAAGAAAAAATATGCTAACTCAGGAATTACTATTGAACAAGCAAATGAGATTCATCAACAATTGATTCAATTGATGGAGACTGAAAAATTTTATACTGAGCCAGAACTGTCTTTGAATATTTTGGCTGCTAAATTATCTGTTCATCCAAATTACTTATCCCAAGTGATCAATGAAAAAGAAGGGGTTAGTTTTTTTGATTACATTAATACATTAAGAGTAAATGAATTTAAACGACTCATTCAAGAAAAAGACCAAAGTCAGTTTACCTTGATTAGTATTGCATATGATTGTGGATTTAATTCAAAATCTTCTTTTTATAAAAACTTCAAAAAAGTAACTGGGCAGTCGCCTACCGATTATATTAACCAGTTGAACATAAATTAACTTAAGTTAATTATAATTTTATTGAGCAAGTAGATCTTGCAAAATTGATTTTATTCAATTAACGCTAAAATGAAATTTATGCAAGGACCAAATAAAGATGAGCTATTCCCTTTAACAGGATATAATCGATTATGTTTTTTGAAAAATATAATTAAGAACCCCAATATTATTGTGGGGGACTATACTTATTATGATGATTTTGAGCATGTGGAGAATTTTGAAAAAAATGTAAAATACCATTTTGATTTTGTTGGAGATAAGTTGGTAATAGGAAAGTTCTGTATGATTGCTTCTGATGTAAAGTTTATCATGAATGGTGCCAATCATTTAAGTGAATCTATTTCTTCTTATCCATTTGCGATTTTTGGGAATGGTTGGGAAAATGCAATGGAGGGAAAGTCTTATCCAAATAAGGGAGATTTAATAGTTGGGAATGATGTTTGGATTGGGTACAATGCCACCATCATGTCAGGGATAATTATTGGAGATGGTGCAATTATAGCAACAAACGCTACTGTAACAAAAGATGTAGCTCCCTACACAATTGTTGGAGGTAATCCTGCGAAAGAAATTAGAAAAAGATTTGATGCGGATACTATAAAAAAACTATTAGCTATCCAATGGTGGAATTGGGATATTGCTACTATTTCAAAAAATGTTCAAGCATTAACTGGTGGTAATCTTAGTGAACTGGATTTTCCTACACGAAGAGACAAAATTTTAGGTCTCTCTCACCTAAACTACTGAAAGTGAATGATTTAAGAATTGGTGTCTTCTTGTAGGGAGAACCCTTCATGGTAAGAGAACGATTGATTTTTGCAAAGAAATTAATCATCTATAAACAAGACCATGAAAAAATTATTCTTTTTAGGCTGCTACTTTTTAGCAGCAATTATGTTGAATGCACAGTCGGTTGATCCTCGATTAGAAGGCATAGAAAAAACCATAGAACAATTGTTAAAAGAGTGGAATGTGCCTGGTGCCTCTATCGCAATTGTTGAGAAAAATAAAGTGTTAATGACCAAAGGATTTGGTTACAAGGATTATGAAAGAAAATTGCCAGCAACAGAAAATACATTATTTGCAATCGGGAGTTGCAGCAAGGCATTTACTGCTGCATTATTAAGTGAGCCAATCAGTAAGAATACACTTGATCTAGATAAACCAATTCAATGGTATTATCCTAGTTTGCAATTTAAAACTATTGAATTGAATAATAGCGTCACTTTACGTGATATGTTGACACACCGAACAGGCTTACCCCGTCATGATTTTGCCTGGTATAGTGGTGCCGCAACTACACGAGAAGGCATTGTTCAACAGCTTAAATTCTTAGAGCCAAGTAGTTCACTTAGGCAAAATTTTCAATATAATAACTACATGTATATTGCTATTGGGGCCTTTTTAGAAAAGCAAATTGGTAAAACTTGGGAGCAGCAGGTTCAAGAAAAAATCTTTACTCCTTTAGGAATGGTCAATTCTACTACGGGTAATTTGGCTAATCAAAAAGATTTTGCTAATGGCTATAAATACACCAATAATCAAATTCAATCTCTGCCTTTTTTACCCGATTATTTATCAGGAGTAGCACCAGCAGGTGGAATTTGTTCCAATGCCAAAGACATGAGTAATTGGTTATTAATGTGGACTAATCAAGGAAAATTCGATGGTAAAGACATTATCAGCAATCATTTTTATACTGAAGCCATTAGTTCTCAAATGATTGTACAGCCTAATTTGCCCACGAAATACACGCCTGATTATTATTTTTTTAATTATGGGTTGGGATGGTATACTGCTAATTATCGGGGACATTACGGAGTAGGGCATGGCGGAAATATCAACGGTTTCAGCAGTTTTGTTACTTTTTTGCCCACTGATAGTATTGGAATATTTATTTCCCTTAATCAGAATAACTCACCATTAGTAAGAATTTTGAATAATGTTCTAATTGATAAAATGATTAAAGCCCCTTTTAGGGATTGGAACATGATGATCAAATCTACCATCAATAAAAGTGTAACTGAGCCAGCAGTAGCAATAGCTGATGCAAAGCCATCGCATAAACTCAGTTCATATACAGGCACTTATAATAATGAAGGGTATGGAACAATCTCCATTAAGGAAAACAATGGGTTGTTGGAAGGGACTTTTAATAAATGGCAAATAAATGTTAAGCATAAAAGCTATAATTATTTCACGATTACATTAGGCGAGAAAACAGCTGTAGAAGATGGCGTTGCAATGGATGCGGAGTTTTTAATTGATAACGAAGGCAAAATTTCGGCAATAAAAGTGCCCTTTGAATCTGCCGTTAGTGATATTGTATTCAACAAACAAGCGCAAACTAATAAGCCTAGTATTAATATGAATAAATATGTAGGGGAATATACTGTTCTGGGAATGACCGCTAAAATTTATTTGTCCGATGCGGGTATACTAAAGGCAGTGATTCCAGATCAGCCTGAATATGAAATGGAATATATAAAAGAGGAGGAATTTGCAATCAAAGGCGCAAAAGGGGTCAAGGTTCTTTTCTCAAAAAATACTAAAGATGCCATTGGTGGATTTACCCTTGTTCAACCAAATGGTAAATTTACCGCTACTAAAAAATAACAAAAAATGAAGCAATACTTTTCAATATCTCAAGTACATTCAACCTTTAATTTTCACTTAAACAGTTTAAAAATGGAACAGAAGTTATTTGGATTTATTGAAAAGTATATGCTTCTTTCACAAATAGAAAAAGATGCAATATTGGCTTTGGGTGTATTTAGATCTGTTAAAAAAGGAGCAGTATTGTTAAAAGAAGGACAATATTCTACTGATAGTTATTTTGTTTTAGAAGGATGTATTAGAACTTATTATATGATTGAAGGAGAAGAAAAAACAACAGCTTTTTATACAGAGTTAGAGTCATTTACTCCAATGTGTAGCTTGAGTAATCAGCCGTCTGAACATTTTATAGATTGCGTGGAGGATTGTATTTTAATTATTTCTAATCCTGAAACTGATAAACAAATGTTTGCGGAATTTCCAAGATTTGAGTCATTGTGCAGAGTGCTTTCTGAGCAACTATTGGTAAAAACACGTGCGAGCTTAGATGATTTTAAAACCAATTCTCCTGAACAACGATATTTGAATTTAGTGGAGAAAAGACCAGATTTAATTCAACGAGTACCTCAACACCAGATTGCCAGTTTCTTAGGTATTACCCCCCAATCATTAAGTAGAATGAGGAAAAGATTAGCTACGGCTACTTCTTAACTTTAGTTAAGTGTTTTCCTTCATTGCTTTTTCATTTTTGTTTTCAGAAATGGTCAAAAATGAAAGCTTACTTATACAATGAATATGGAAACGCAGACGTGTTACAGTATAAAGATATTGAAAAACCCTTGCCTACGGATAATGAAATATTGGTAAGGATATATGCCTCTACTGTGTCGGCGGGGGTAATCTGGATGCGAAAAGGGGAGTATCCTAATTCAAAATTGTTAACTTTTTTGCTAAGAATGCATTTGGGAATTTCTAAACCCAAAACGAATTTTCTGGGTGTTGAGTTTGCAGGTATAATAGAAGCAGTTGGAAAAGAAGTGCATTATTTTCAGAAAGGAGATAAAGTGTTTGGTACGGTAACAGGTTTAAAAAAGGGTACCTATGCAGATTATGTATGTGTGCCAGAAAAAGGGAAACATAATATTATTGCTCGTATGCCGCGGGGAATAACGTTTGAACAGGCTGCAGCTTTACCGGTTGGGGGGATGACTGCTTTTGGCATACTTAAGAAAGCTAACATACAGGCAAGACAATCAGTCCTTATTTATGGGGCTTCTGGTAGTGTTGGAACTTATGCAGTTCAAATAGCGAAATATTTTGGTGCAAAAGTAACTGCAGTATGCAGTAGTAAAAATATCCAATTGGTCAAATCTATTGGGGCAGATGAAGCAATTGATTATACTATTCAAAGGGATGGTTTGTCAAATGAGCAATATGATATTGTATTTGATGCGGTTGGCAAAATGCCACATCCCTTTATTAAACCATTATTGAAGCCAGATGGAACTTTCTGTTCAATTAATACTGTTACAGAAGAAAAGTTAAGTTATATCCACCAGTTATTGAATATGGTTGATGAGCAAAAGCTTAAAGTAGTGATAGATAGAACTTATTCATTTGTACAATTAACTGAAGCGCACGAGTATGTTGAAAAAGGACATAAGCGAGGGAATGTGGTCATCTGTCATTAATTAACTTAAGTTAACGGGAAACAGTATTGGTATCTGTTATTTTGATATTTATTTATACCTATTTAAAATGAAAAAATTTCTAGCATTCTTAATTGCACTATTAATGACCGGTACATGTAGTTTAAAAGCTGCCATAGTTGACACTATCAAGGTTGGGCCTCAGCATATAAATACTAAAGTCTTAAAAGAGGGCACACACCGGTATCTTGTCTATTTTAAAATGAAAAAAGATTCTGTAAGAACACAAACCCAGTTTTGGACGAGGCAGATTAAACGAACACAGTACCATGGTCAAAATGTAATAGAAGTTAACCAGTCTTGGGAGGATAAGGATAGTATTATGCATATTGTGAAATCTATTTCCGATGCTAAAACAATGCAGCCAGTTTACCACAATACTTGGTGGAAAGTACAAACTTCAAGAAATCCGGTAAAAATGGTTACTTCGTCTAGTGTAGACTTTATTAATAAGATTGTAGAAGATAATGGCAGACAAATTGTTGAAACAGATACTGCAAAAAAATATAAAGCAATTTGGAGTGGGTTCAAGTCTATTGAAAATCAGTTTAATTTAAATTGGCATTTAGATCTTGAAACATTTCCATTACTTCCCTTTAAAGAAAATGTAGTTTTTGAAATACCTTTTTACGAGCCAGGGAGTGCATCCAATTTAACCAAAGTGCATTATAAAGTTACAGGTTCAGCCTTATTAGAAGGTTATAATGATCAGCAAATTGATTGTTGGTTATTGTTACATGAATCACCAGGCAATAAAGAAACTTTTTGGATTAGTAAAAAAACTAAAGAAGTATTAAAGCTAGAACAAGTATTAAATAATACTTTCTACAGATTCAAAATTAAACTTGGGTTTAGTATTTAAAACTTAGTAGAAAATCAGAATTAATTATGAAAAGACAACAAGTATTTAAAAAAATAATTTTTGTTTTTGCAGTAATATTTATGGGATGTAAAATTGCTTCGAAGAAGTACGAAAATACAATTTCTAATAATCTCGAATTAAAAAAAATGGTTGAGAAAGATCAAGCAATTCGCATGTCTAATGATGTTTCTAACTTTGAAGCAATTGATCAACTACACCGAAATAGAGTTTTTGAATTACTTGCATTAGATTCAATAAAAACAAATGAAGATAAAATAAATGCTGCGCTTATTTTACAGCATACTGCCCTCGAGAATTGCGGCGACAAACTTAAAAGCATAAGTCCAGAGAATTATTTATTGGCATATCAGTTTTCTAAAGCTGCATTTAATAATGGATATAAAAAAGCAGCCAATTTTGTTGCAGTTACTTATGATCGATACTTGCTTTATACAAAAGGATATCAAAAATATGGTACTCAAAGAGTATTTGAGGATAAAACTGGAGAAGAGGTTTGGGCACCTATTGATCAATCAACAACAGACCAAGAAAGAGCATTGTATAATGTACCTCCATTAGATAGCTTATTATCTAAATATAAAATGAAGTAGTTGTTGTAATTAAAGTCAGTTCTGATAATTATGATAGGGCATCAATGAAAGATACTCAACAAGGTGTGGAACCATCAATTAGTCAACTTGTATTTACCTATAAATAAGCAATATGGGATTAAAGTATATCAAATAATTACATGCTTTTTAATTCAATAGATTTCGCTATATTTTTGCCTGCGGTTTTTATACTTTATTGGTTTGTATTAGGCAAGAACCTGCAACTTCAAAATTTACTTATTGTTGTATCAAGTTATTTGTTTTACGGTTGGTGGGATTGGAGGTATCTGATTTTAATTTTTATTAGTACTCTAATTGACTTTTTAATTGGAATTGGACTATCAAATCAAACTAATCTAAGAAAAAGGAAAATGTTACTATGGATTAGTATCATATCAAATATTGGTTTACTATGCTTTTTCAAATATTATAATTTCTTTTTAGAAAACTTTGTATCTGCTTTTTTATTTTTTGGAAAGGAGATAAAATCTAATTCACTAAACTTTATTTTGCCTGTTGGTATCAGTTTTTATACTTTCCAAACGTTAGGGTATTCAATTGATATCTATAAAAAAAAGCTTGAGCCTACAAAAAACTTTCTTACGTTTTCTGCATTTGTAAGTTTTTTCCCTCAATTAGTTGCTGGTCCCATTGAGAGAGCAACAAATTTATTACCTCAATTTTACCAAAAGAAGGTTTTTGATTATTCAAAAGCAGTTGATGGTATGCGACAAATATTATGGGGTTTGTTCAAAAAAATTGTAATTGCAGATAAT
This sequence comes from Sediminibacterium sp., assembly GCA_046289145.1. Classification (GTDB taxonomy): domain Bacteria; phylum Bacteroidota; class Bacteroidia; order Chitinophagales; family Chitinophagaceae; genus Sediminibacterium. Next base: position 209 of record JBKBWE010000093.1, on the reverse strand, counting down.
TGTGCTGAATACGCTAATTTGATATTCAATAATTCTGCTGATTATACGGGAATTACTTTGTTTCTTGGAGCAATCTTTTTCACCTTTCTAATTTATGGGGACTTTTCAGGCTATTCAGATATTGCAATAGGGACGTCCAGACTTTTCAGTTTTGAGTTAATGCAAAATTTCAAGTTTCCATACTTTTCGAGAGATATAGCTGAATTTTG
>JBKBWE010000387.1:0-2011 GCA_046289145.1 Sediminibacterium sp. | reverse complement strand
ACCTGTTTTATAATACTTACAAGCGATGTCTAAAAAACGTTGCAATTAACATACAAATATAATATAATGTCTCCGTTTTATAAAAGGTGCGTATATTATCGAGTTAGCGGGCATTGTAAACAGACACCAAGCATTAATAAGACGACAAAATGAATAAAGAAGTTACCCAATTTTTAAAAGAGCAAAATCATCCATTAAGTGATGTAATAGAACTAATAAGAAATAAAATAATTTCTGCCGAACCCGATTTAGATGAAAATATCAAATGGAACGGACCAAATTACAGTTATAATGGTGAAGATAGAATTACAATGAAAATTCATCCTCCTAAATCAATACAAATCATTTTTCACTGTGGAGCGAAAGTAAGAGAACAACCTCCAACAAAATTGATTGACAATGACTTTGGCTTATTGACTTGGAAAGAAAACAACCGTGCCATTGCAACCTTTAAAAATACACAAGAAGTTAATAGCAAGTCATTTGAACTTAGACAAATCGTGAAGGATTGGATTAAATCAACCCTCACTTAATTTAACAAAATCAGGTTAATTAGAAATGAGTATGAAAAACTATTTAATTGATACTTTCAAGTTCAACGACACTAAGAACAGAGAACTGTTAGAGAAAATTAAATTATTGGGTGACAAATTCGAAAGCATAAGATTGTTCAGCCATCTAATAAATTGTCAATACAAATGGTTTGCAAGAATGAGTGGAGACCCTAATGCAAAACTGATGAGTTGGTGGGAACCTATCTACGAAGAACAAAATCTTGATTCTGAGTGGACTAAAAGTTTAGACATTTGGTTGCAGTTTATTCAGTCACTTACACAAAAAGAGCTATCCACCGAAAGGACATTTATTGGATTTGACGATAGCCTTTGGGCAGCGACACCTCAGGATGTGGCATTGCAACTGAATTATCACTCAATACACCATAGAGCACAGATTCAAATGCTGCTCAGACAGCAAGGTGTAGAACCTGATTTTATTGACTATATAGGTACGAAATACAGAAAACTACATAAATGATGTCGGCAAGGCTATTTTCTTGACCAAGACAATAATACATTTGGTATTTTTGAAGTTGATTTGAACGAAAAATAAACAACGACCCGCTAACAGCGGTTTGGCGTAATGGCGGGTGCAGTGCTTCGTATGACAGTTTTGTGATAGCTTCAAGTTCAGTTCTTCGATTGAACTTTTGTGCTAAATATCCGCCACTACGCCAAGCCGCAAAACGTTAGCGGGCATTGTACAGACCGATATAACCGACAAAAACAAATAATTTACTAACTGAAACAGTAAAACAGAATAATATGCAAACGAAACATCAAACAAAGTATCAGACAATAATTAAAGCACCCTTAGAAAAAGTTTGGGACGCTTTAATCAATCCCGAAATGGTAAGGAAATATTTTTTTGGCTCAAATCAAGAAACAACTTGGGAAGTAGGTAGTCCTCTTCTTTGGACAGGTGAATACGAAGGACAGACTTATGTAGATAAAGGTGTTGTTTTGGAGTTTGTTCCTAATAAAAAAGTTTCTTACAGCTACTTAAGTAGTTTGAGCGGTTTGGAAGACAACCCCGAGAATTACCTTATGGTTACTTACGAAGTAAAACCAACGGATAGCGGTACAGAACTAACTATTATTCAATCCAATTATGACGAAGAGAAGGCAAAACACTCTTCCGAAAATTGGGCAGTTGTTATAAATGGAATGAAAAAACTCATTGAATAAAACTAAATTTAATAGATAATTTTATTCTAATATCGTTCAATAAACTGACTTAAAACAACGACCCGCTAACATCATATTTGCAAAAGCGGGGGTTTTGTGCTACTATGACAGTTTAGTGCAAGGTGCAAGTTCTGTTTTTCAAATGAACATTTGTACTGAAAATCCCCGCCTTCGCAAATATGAGAACCGTTAGCGGTCATTGTAGTACGACATCTAAACTAATCAACGAGCAGACAGATAAAAACAAAATATGAGAAAAGTAATTG
>JBKBWE010000092.1:0-9465 GCA_046289145.1 Sediminibacterium sp. | reverse complement strand
CATTTGCTTTCCCTTTGCTATTGAAAGACTTTAAGGAAAAAGATGCCGTAATACCTTTAGAAGTCTTGACTTTAGATCCAAAAGCATCTATTACTTTTTTTGCTGCGGGGTCATTTTGGGCATTGGTAAACAAAAAAGAACAAAATATAAAAATACTGACTATGTAAAATTTCTGCATGTTTCCGTATTAGGTTGCAAATATACACATTCAGCTGATTTCGGGTAATTTAGAGTATTAAAGTTTCGGTAAAATAGGTTAACTAAGCCTATCTTCAACTAACCCATTGTATCTAAAAAAGATTGTAATTCTGAATCAGTTTTGAACAACACTTCTCTTGCTTTACTCCCCTGATTAGGCCCAACAACACCAGCAGCTTCTAATTGATCCATAAGTCTACCTGCCCTATTATAACCAAGTTTCATTCTTCTTTGAATTAAAGAAGTAGAACCCATTTGGCTACTAACGATTAATCTTGCCGCATCTTCAAACAAAGGGTCTCTATCATTAGCGTCAAAATCTCTTCCTTCCATTTCTTTTTCATCAACATATTCTGGCAATAAAAATGCTTGAGGATACCCTTTTTGACTCCCAATAAATTCACAAACTGCATCCACTTCTGGTGTATCTACAAAAGCACACTGTAAACGGGTAATTTCTCCATTATAACTCACTAACATGTCCCCTTTACCAATTAACTGTTCAGCGCCACCAGCATCTAAAATAGTACGGCTATCAATTTTACTAGAAACTTTAAATGCTATCCGTGCAGGGAAATTGGCTTTAATTGTACCTGTAATAATGTTTACAGATGGTCTTTGAGTCGCAATAATTAAATGAATGCCAATAGCTCTTGCCAACTGAGCAAGTCGAGCAATTGGCATTTCCACTTCTTTTCCAGCAGTCATTATTAAATCTGCAAACTCATCTACCACTAAAACAATAAATGGCAAATATTGGTGTCCTTTTTCAGGATTCAATTTTCTTGCTGTAAATTTTTCATTGTATTCTTTGATATTCCTACAACCAGCTTCCTTTAATAAATCGTAGCGATTGTCCATTTCAATACACAATGCATTCAAAGTGTACACTACTTTTTTAGTGTCGGTTATAATAGATTCTTCTTCTCCTGGCAGTTTAGCTAAAAAATGTTTTTCAATAACCCTATACAAACTCAATTCTACTTTTTTGGGGTCAACTAAAACAAATTTTAATTGAGAAGGATGCTTCTTATATAACAAGGATACCAAAATAGCATTCAAACCAACCGACTTACCTTGCCCTGTAGCACCTGCCATTAACAAATGAGGCATGGTTGCTAAATCAACAATAAAATTATCATTGTCAATTTTTTTCCCAATTGCTATGGGTAGTGAGAAATTACTATTCTGGAATTTTTCACTAGCCAATAATGTTTTCATGCTCACCACCGTTTTGCGAACATTGGGTACTTCAATACCGATTGTTCCTTTACCAGGTATGGGTGCAATAATACGAATACCTAATGCAGCTAAACTTAATGCAATATCATCTTCCAAGTTCTTAATTCTACTAATTCTAACACCAGGTGCAGGCACAATCTCGTATAAAGTAACAGTTGGCCCTACGGTTGCAGCTATTCTTTGTATGGCTATATCATAGTTCTTTAAAGTAGCTATAATTTGATTTTTATGTGTTTCTAGTTCTGTAGGATCGTGCACTATTTTTTCACTACCATGTGTCTCTAATAAATCTAATCCCGGATACTTATAATTTTTTAAATCTAAAGTGACATCGTATTTACTAGCTAAACTTCCAACTGTAACAGCAATTGCAGCCAATGTTTCTTCCTCTTCTGCTTCAGGAGTTTCTTTAATTTCTAATTCCAATTCTGGTTCTCTTTTTTCAATAGCAGCTAATAATTCCTCTTCTGCTTCTTCTAATTCTTCTTCTAATTCTAACGCTGCTTCCTCCTCGAGAATTTCCTCTATTGTTTCCTCATCATCTTCAATGACTTCTTCCTCATCAATAACCAGCTCTTCTTTTTCCACCATATCAAATGTATTCATTGGATTGCTGATTGTTTCTTCAGCTGGCATAATAACCGAAACACCGCTCAAATTCGTTTTTAATTTGTTCTTACTGATTGGCAATCCATCTTCATCAAATTCTTCTATTTTGTCATTCAAAACATCTTCATCATTGAATTGGTGCATATCCATTGGCTCTTCCTGTATATCTGCAGCAAGATTTTTAGACATTGGCTCTTCCTTGCTGTCTAATAAATTAAATTTCCAATTGGGTAATTTAAAAACAGGATTAAACCTCCAAATAAAATAACTAAATACCGTAAGCAGTAATAATGCACCCGTTCCTATTCTTCCGATCCATTTTTCAAACCAATCATTTAAATATTCACCTACAGCACCACCCCAAGAAAAGCTTCCCCCTTTAGCAATAAAAGAAGCTGCCATACTAAATACCACCAACCCAATTAAAACATATTTTAAATTCCGCAATAATTTAAAGACTTTCTTTCCAAAAAGCAGATTAACGCCTAAAACAAAAAATACTGTGCAAAATAAATAAGAAGCTAACCCAAATCCATTGTACCACAATGTATGAGAAACATATGCGCCTAATACACCTAATAAATTATTAACTCTAATATCATCGGTAGAAAAAATACGAACGCCAAATTGTTGTACTTTATCTTGATCTTCTTGCCAAGTAAATAAATAGGATGTAAAAGAAATAAATAAGAAAACAGTGAGTAATAAACAAACTGAACCGATAATTTTCTCTGTTCTTTCGTCTTTTACCACTTCTGCCACCGTTACATCAGCATCCTTATCTGGATTCAGTTCTTCAGGATCTGGTGGAGGCGGTGTCTTCTTTTTTAAACTATTGGCCATATACCAAATATACTGTTTGAGAAAGCCATAAACTGCACTTAAGCTTCAATGTGCAAAAATGACTAAAACAATCTTAGGTTTTCCACTAAGCTTTATATCTCAACAATGATATACCCATTAATATCCATGCAATAATCAATAAAAGTCCCCCAATTGGCGTAATGGCACCTAACCACTTATACTGATTTTGGCCTACAATCGAAACTAGGGTTAATAAATAAAGTGATCCCGAAAAAATTGCTGTGCCGGCAATGAAAAATTTACCAGACATCACTAATAAAGTAGATGGGAAATACGCGTAAAGAATACCTGTAAAAGACAAAGCAAAAACATGGTAAAATTGATACTTAACGGCGGTTTCATAAGTAGTTAACATTGCTGGAGTTGCATAATTTTTTAAACCATGAGCCCCAAAGGCACCCAAGGCTACAGCTAATGCTCCGAGAAAAGATGCTATGATAATGAACCACTTATGCATGTTATTTAATATTTGCTGTTAAATTTTTTAAATTAATTTCAGTACCCGATAATTTATATTTAGCTTGATTATAAAAAGGGATTCTCTCATTTAACTTATTTTGAATAAACGAATGCAAGTCATTTATTGAAAGGTTTTTGAGCAGTGGTCTATGATCCATTTCTGTTACTAATCTTTCAACAATTACATCTACAGATTCATCTAACCAAATAGTTATACCCTGTTGGTTCATCCACTCTATATTTTGATGAAAGCAAGGTGTACCCCCACCTGTTGCTAAAACAAATGATTTTTTCTCCCCAAACCACCTAAGGAGTTTAGCTTCCTTTTTCCTGAATGAAATTTCTCCCTCTTCTTCAAACAATTCTGCAATAGACTTTTCTTCAACAGATTCAATAATACTATCTAAATCGTAACCGCCCGTTTTTAATTTTGCAGAAAGACGATGTTTCCAGAAACTCTTTCCGCTTCCCATCATTCCAATAAGAAAAACTTTCATTATTTGAATGCGTTGTAACCTGTAATATCCATACCGGTAATTAACAAATGTATATCGTGTGTTCCTTCATACGTTATCACACTTTCTAAATTCATCATATGTCTCATGATGCTGTATTCTCCAGTAATTCCCATTCCACCCAGCATTTGTCTGGCATCTCTTGCAATATTGGCTGCGATTTCACAGCTATTCCTTTTTGCCATACTTACTTGTTGAGGGGTAGCTTTACCTTCATTCATCAACACACCTAAACGCCATACCAATAGCTGCCCTTTTGTGATTTCAGTAATCATTTCAGCAAGCTTTTTTTGCTGTAATTGAAAACCTCCAATTGGCCTTCCAAACTGTTGGCGTTCCATACTATATCTTAATGCGGTATCATAACAATCCATTGCAGCCCCTAATGCTCCCCATGCAATACCATAGCGAGCTTTGGTTAAACAGCCCAATGGACCTTTTAATCCTTTAACATTGGGTAAAATATTTTCTTTGGGAACTTTTACATTATCAAACACCAATTCACCAGTTGCACTTGCTCTTAAGCTCCACTTGCCATGAGTTGTTGGTGTTGAAAAACCTTCCATTCCTCTTTCAACTATAATTCCTTGAATTTCGTTTTGCTCGTTTCTTGCCCATACAACAGCAACTGTTGCAAATGGTGCATTACTGATCCACATTTTAGCACCATTTAAAATTACATGGTCTCCTGCGTCTTTAATATTGGTAATCATTCCTGCAGGATTACTTCCATGATCAGGTTCTGTTAATCCAAAACAACCCAACCATTCACCTGATGCAAGCTTAGGTAAATATTTATTTCTTTGTGCTTCATTACCGTAAGCATAAATGGGATGCATGACTAAACTACCTTGAACTGATGCAGTACTCCTAACACCACTATCACCCCTTTCTAATTCCTGCATCATTAAGCCATAACTAATATAATCTAACCCTCCTCCACCATATTCTGTTGGAACTGTTGGGCCAAAACAACCTAGGTCTCCTAGTTGACGAACAATTTGTTCTGGAAACTCAGCGCGCTGTGCATGCTCTTCAATGATGGGAGAAATATCTTTTTTTACATAAGCCCTTACCGATTCACGAATTAATTTATGTTCTTCGGAAAACAACTCATCTAATTGATAATAATCTGGGGATTGAAATAAATCTGTTCTGGCAGCCATCGCTCTTTATTTTAAGTCTAAAAGAATGTTACAAAAATACAATTTTAAATTACCCGAAATGGTTTATCCGATTAATTCCTATGAAATAATACCAATGCTTTATTAAACAAAATCCCCGTCAATAAAATAATTGACGGGGACCTTATTTAAATAGTTAGATAAAAAATTATCTTCTACCCAATCCACCACCAGCAGCTCCAGTTTTACTGTTCTGCGGAATTTCTCTATTCATTTCTTCTAAATCTACCGGACGTTCTGTTTTATCTCCAATCAAGTGTTGAGCAAAATAGTCGCTCATACCCCAAAAGAAATATTCAGTCATATCACCAAATCCATGTCTTTGAGTTGGTAAAATTTTCATGTCAAAACGCTTATTAGCTTTAATTAATGCATTGGCAACACGTATAGTATTAGCAGGGTGTACGTTGTTATCAATTTCTCCATGAAACAACATTAATTTCCCTTTTAAATTCTTAGCTAATTCAGGGTTCTTATCAATATTATATTGGAATGTAGTATCCCCTTTTTCACTAATAATTTCTTTAACACCATGGTGTTTCTCGCTCCACCATCTATTATAAATAGCATTGTCGTGATTACCAGCTGAAGATACAGCCACTTTAAAGAAATCGGGATAAACCAAAATAGCAGCTGTACTCATAAATCCTCCACCAGAATGGCCATGAATACCTACTCTATTAATATCTAAAAATTTATGCCTGTCTGCTAATTGTTCAGCAACTACTTTTTTATCCGCCAAACCATAATCGCGAAGATTACCGTATCCATAATTATGATACCATTTGCTTCTGCTTGGATGCCCCCCCCTGTTACCTAGGGTAATTACAACTACCCCTAACTGGGCTAAGCGATCGGTTCTATCAAATCCTCTACCAAAGCTGGTATTCATTGCTTCTGTTTGAGGACCTGGGTAAACATACTCAACAATTGGATACTTCTTAGTACTATCAAAGTCGAAAGGTTTGTACATCACACCATATAAATCGGTAATACCATCATCTGCTTTGGCTTTAAATATTTCAGGAAACTTGTATCCTGCAGCCATTAAACTGCTTAAATCAGCTGTTTCCAAATCAAGAATTTTTCTGCCATCAGCGCCTAACAATACAGATTTTGGAACTGTATTAACCCTTGAATAGGTATTTACTAAATATCGCTTATTATCATCCATTGAAGCATTATTATCAAAATCTCCAGGGTTTAAAAGCTTTAAACCAGTACCATCAAAATTAACTCTGTAAGCATGTAAATAGTAAGGATTTTCTCCAGCTTCTTTTCCATTAGCAGAGAAATACAATACCCTTGCTTTTTCATCTATTGCAAGAATGTCTTCAGCATGCCAAGCACCAGAAGTGATTTGATTTTTTAACTTACCATTTTCATCATATAGATAAAAATGTCCCCATCCATCATCTTCACTCCATTGAATCAATTCTTTGCCCTCATTAACTAAACCTATTCTACGTATCTCAACGTAAGTATTCATTTTTTCTTCAATCAAGGTTTTAGCGGTAGCTGTTTTAACATCTACTAAGCCAATATCAATTCTTTTTAAATCTCTACTGGTTCTACTAAAATAAAATTTATCTGCTGTTCCTAACCAGGTATTTGGACGACCTTCATCATCTCTGCTGCTTACTTTTGCCGGAGTACTCCACACATTAACTGTTTGGTCTTTATACATTCCCGTGTTGATTTCTTTCATTGTTTTGGTTGCCACTTCAAACATTCTTAGATGTTCAACAGGAGATTCCTTTTCGCCTGGCATCCAATATTTGTAGGTTTCCAAAGTTGGTCTTGGGTCGGCAATACTATTAATTACCCAAAGATCTTTTACCCTTCTATTATCAGTTACGTCTACCACAAAATATTTAGAATCAGGAGACCAAAGAATAAATGCAGGTCTTCTTATCCCTTTGTTCTTTTCTCTATCTACATTGGTTTCACCATTGCCATTATTGTGGTAACCAAAATTCTCCATTCCATCTTTGGTTAACTGGGTTTCTACAATACTTGAATCTTTATCATTTACTAAAGCTTTCTTGTAGTTTGCCCAATCCATAGAGTATAGATTGTTGTTTTTACCAAATACAACTATTGAACTGTCAGGTGAAATGCTTGCCCACATTGGCTTACGCTTGGTCTTTACAGGATCAGTAATCTGAACCAAGTCTCCATTTAAAATATTGTATTCAAAATAAAATACCTTTTTTTCCATTACTGGAGGGGTTCCTTTTTTTGCAGCAGTATCTTTTTTGGGAACATCTTTGGTTGTTTTCACTTCAAAACTGATCCAATTTTCATCTCTAATGAATTTCATGCTATCAATCTTCAGATGTTGAGCATCCATAGGGTCATCAGTAATACGAGTCAGTTTTGCTGCAAGCAAAGCATTGTCGAATAATTGCTTTTTCTCTCCTTTTGCAGCGTCTACGATGTACCATTTTTTCCCTTCGGTAGTTTCATACATGTACCAAAAACGATCAGACTTTTTTAGCCAATGCGGATCAACATTTAAACTAAAAATCATTTTTTGTACTTTACTAGGCGAAAAACGAGCGGCCAACGCATAGTTTGCTTTGGTTACTGGAGTTTGCTGCGCCATAACTGAACTGCTTATAAGTAGAAGCAGTAACATTTGGAATAGTCTCATAACAGTATATTGATTTTTTGGATGCTCAAAATAAAGGATTCAGGCTTTAACTGTGCACCATTTATCAAATAATCGGTGGATAGCTTTACTTTGCGGTAAAATAAGACTATGCTGCCCCATTTTGAAGCTTCATTGGATTTTGCCCAACAACAAGACAAGCTAGACCCACTTTCGGATTTTAAAAATCTTTTTCATTTTCCTCAGCATAAAGGCCAGTCAGCCATCTATTTTTGTGGTAACTCACTTGGTCTGCAACCAAAATCGCTTGCAGCGGCTATTGAAACAGAATTAACCACTTGGAAAGAATTGGCTGTTGGTGGATATTTTAATGGGCCAAATCCTTGGTTGCATTACCAAGAATACTTAAAACCAAGCTTAGCAAAACTAGTTGGAGCAAAAGAACTGGAAGTAAGTGCGATGAATGCTTTAACCGTGAATTTGCATTTATTAATGCTCAGTTTTTATAAGCCTACTAAAGATCGATTTAAAATTATCATGGAAGCGGGTGCTTTTCCCTCAGACCAATATGCTGTTGAAACACTGGTGAAACATTTTGGTCTTAATCCTTCCGAAGCAATTATTGAAATCGCTCCTTTAGAAGGAAAAAAGACACTTAGTACAGATCAAATCATCAACACTATAGAAGAAACAGGAGATACCTTATCAATGGTGCTATTTGGAGGTATTAATTATTATACTGGTCAATTTTTTGATTTAAAAGCCATAACTCATGCGGCACATAAAGTGGGGGCTATTGCAGGATTTGACTTAGCGCATGTTACAGGGAATATTCCACTTTCTTTACACGAGTGGGAGGTGGATTTTGCTGCATGGTGTAGCTATAAATACCTCAATGCAGGACCAGGTGCTGTAGGTGGCTTTTTTATTCATGAGAAGCACGCTGTAAATCCTACTATTCCTAGGCTCGCAGGATGGTGGGGCAACGATGAGAAAGAACGATTTAAAATGGAGAAAGGGTTCATTCCTAAAACCAATGCCAGTGGCTGGAATATCAGTACAGCACAAGTGTTTAACATGGTTGGATTAAAAGCTTCGCTCTCAATTATAGAATTGGCAGATATTTATCGTATCAGAGAAAAAAGTATTGTTTTAACAGCCTACTTGGCCTTTCTGCTAAATCAATTAGACCGAATTTCATTTGAAATTATTACACCTGAAGACAAAGATCAAAGAGGTGCTCAATTATCTCTATTCTTTAAAGAAAGAGCCAAAGAAATTCATCAAAAACTAATTGACAATGGGGTGATTGTAGACTATCGGGAACCTGGGGTAATTCGAGTTGCCCCTGCCCCTTTGTATTGCAGTTTTGAAGATGTATTTAAATTTTATGAAATATTAAAAAACAATTTTTAATATGCAACATACCATCAGCTACTTAGCATTAGGCGATTCCTATACTATTGGAGAATCCGTTCCATTGCATGAGTCATTTCCATATATCACTACCCAACTCATTCGAAAGCAGAAAATATTGATTCATGCCCCTGAAATTATTGCCCAAACAGGATGGACTAGTACTGAATTAGCAGAACAATTACTTAAAACAGAATTACAACCACAGTATGATTTTGTAAGCTTATTAATTGGTGTGAATAATCAATACAGGCATTTGTCTTTGGATAATTTCAGGAATGATTTTGAGTATTTACTCAAGAAAGCAATTCATTTAACAGGAGGCAAATCAGAACATGTAATTGTACTTTCTATACCGGACTGG
>JBKBWE010000091.1:0-9470 GCA_046289145.1 Sediminibacterium sp. | reverse complement strand
TGCCCTCAATTGGTTTAAGGAGCAAGCTAAAACCATCATCATCATTGCTCATCGACTAACGACCATTAAAAATTGCGATACCATTTTAGTGCTAAACAAGGGAAAGTTAGTGGAGCAAGGGTCACACAATTATTTACTATCAATGAACGGTCATTACTCAAAACTTTGGGGATACCATACTGCCAATATTTAAACATCATTCTTATGCAAAATGAGAATCAGAAACATTCAGGGGTTGTAGTTTTATTATTTCATGCAGTTTTGTTCAACCTTGTCATACTTCCTGCTGGATTACTTTATTCTATTTTATTTAAGGTTGACTATGTAAGCATGGATGAATGGATAAACAGTATATGTCTAAATTTAATTACTTGGCAAGTTTTTGAATATGCATTAAAGGAAAATTATTCTCCTAGCGGATTAAAACATGAATTGAAAAAATTCTCTTTCCTTATTTCAATTGACCAATGGCTTCAAAAAAAACTAACAACACCAAAAATCAGATACGCTTTATTCCGAAGTCTATTTTGGTTGTTCATCTTGATCATTTTTGTAATCCCCTCGATTTCAACATTCATTTTTGACTTTAGAATGCCTTATACTTCTCTGCGATTTACTTTTATTTTGCTACAGCTACTTTGTTTGGTGTATTACTATATTCAAAATAAATATCCAAATGATGCATTTGTACAAAAAGAACCAATTGCTAGTCCGTGGATTTTAGAATTGCTTTTTTTAGCCATGTTCAAAAAGAAAAAAAGCTAATTCAACTGCGGATCAATGGGGTAGTTGGTCATTTGGGCGTATTCGCCGCCGAGTAATTGCATGCTGCGTTTCCAAATTTGTTCGGCGTCCAAAGAAAAACTGATGCCTACATCTGGGGTGGTGATGATCCAACTTTTTTCTTCTACTTCCTCCTGTAACTGACCTGCACTCCAACCACTATACCCTACAAAAAAGCGAATTTGCAAATCGGTAATTTCTTTATTGTGCAACGCTGCAATGGCAACATCAAAATCTCCTCCCCAATATATTCCTTTAGATATTTCAATTCCTTCGGTAATGATATCGGGTCTTCTATGAATAAAATGTAGGGTATGTTGTTCTACTGGGCCTCCTTCGTATACCGGCAATATTAATCCATCAGCTATCTCTACTACATCTCCTAAAACCTGATCGGTTTTTTTGTTTAAGATAAATCCAATATCACCTTCTTCATTATGGTCGCATATTAGCACAGCTGTCCTTATAAAATTCGGATCCTTTAAAAACGGGTCGGATAGCAATAAAATTCCTTTGTTTAGTTCCATATTGATCAAAAAGATAAGAATAATATTTATTTTCCGTGCTAAATCTAAAAAATCTAGTTAAAAAAAGCCCTTGGTTGCCTTGCTGCTATTGGCTAGGGTTAAATAAATCTATATTTGTTGCGCATGAAGAGAACTTTCCCCATCATTGTCATACTGATTTCACTTTCGCTGCTAGGACTTTTCCTATTGCAGGCTTCTTGGTTCGATAACCTCATGGAAGTAACCAAATCTCAGTTGAGTGAAAAAATCAATACAGTTGGGGTGAGCGTAGCTAACGATATTGGCAAGACCACTCGTTCTTCTCAACCTTTAAGGCTAAATAGAAGGGGGGGATTATTACTGGGCTCTGAATTGCAAATCAAATTGTTTCGCCAGCCCACTGTAGAGGAGCGCTTTACTATGGAGGAAGTGCGACAAAAAATTGAAAAAGAATTTGATCGTGTTCAATTAGGTAAACTAAAATTTGAGTTTGCCATTTCTGATGTAGAAGGCGACTATGAATTTTACTCTCCTGGGTATGAGCAAGAATTTTGGGATACCATCAACAACAAAAGAAATTACTACGCTATCTTACGGGAGACTGATAATTTGGCTTTAACGGAGACCAATGAATTATTAATCATCATAGTTCCTGATGTAGAAAATCAGGTATGGGCTTCACTTCGATGGATCTTAGTGGGGGCCATCACTTTCATGCTCATTATTATTGCTGCGTTTTACGTAACAGTTAAAACATTGTTGAACCAGAAAAAACTGTCTCAAATCAAAAGTGATTTCATCAACAATATGACGCATGAATTCAAAACCCCTTTGGCTACTATTTCTTTAGCGGTAGATGCGTTGCGTACGCCTAAAGTTCAGGCCAATCCAGAGAAAGGTGCTTACTTCACTAATATTATTAAAGAAGAAAATATCCGCATGAATAAACATGTGGAAACCATTTTGCAAGCGGCTTTCTTAGAGAAGCAAGAACTCAATTTAAATTTATCTAAAATTGATGTGCACGAAATGATTCAAGAAGTGGCCAGCACTTTTGCATTGCAATTGAACGATAAAAATGGTAAAATTGATTTCTTATTGAATGCAAGTAACGATTTGATCAGTGGGGATGATGCACATTTTAGAAATATGATTTCTAATTTAATAGACAATGCCATTAAATATTCTCAAGACCCTGTGCACATTAAGATTTCTACTCATAGCACCAAGAATCATTTAGTGATTCGCATTGAAGACAATGGTATTGGTATGAGTAAAGAATCTGTTAAGCGCGTGTTCGAAAAATTCTATCGCGCTCATACCGGTAATTTACACAATGTAAAAGGTTTTGGATTGGGCATGAGTTATGTTAAAACCGTGATTGATGCGCACAAGGGAAAAATAAAAGTAGACAGCGTTGTTGGCAAGGGTACTTCATTTACTGTTGAAGTGCCGCTAATGCACGACTAACTTACTTTACCCATAGTATTGATCCATCGCCATACGATAAAAAACGATACTCATTTGCCAATGCATATTGGTATATTTTTTTCCAATTTTCTCCTACAATCGCAGATACTAGTAACAATAATGTACTCTGTGGCTGATGAAAATTCGTGATCAATGCACGTATGATTTTAAACGAATAGCCTGGTGCAATTATGATTTGCGTTTTCGTAATGATTCTGCTTGCATTATTTTTTTGCATCCATTGTAATAAAGATTGCAGCGACTCTGTAGCAGTATATTCTTTCGGTATATTTTCCGATGTAGCATATGGTTCCCACTGCGTCACATGTAAATTGGCTGATGCAATTGCTGGATTCCGAATTGTCTTAACGCCAATCCAGTAAAGGCTTTCCAGCGTTCGTAGCGAAGTTGTTCCCACCGCAATAATTCCTTTTTCTATATGCGCTAATAATTGCTCAACGGTTTCAACAGTTACATCAATAAACTCCGCATGCATTTCATGATCCTTCATCTGTTCTGCTTTCACTGGCTTGAAAGTGCCTGCGCCTACATGCAGTGTAACATATGCTTTGCGTATATTTTTTTCGGACAATTTTGAAAACACGCTTTCGGTAAAATGCAAGCCTGCTGTTGGTGCTGCTACTGATCCATCGTGCTTGGCATAAATGGTTTGGTATCTTTCTTTATCGGCTTCTTCGGAGGCTCTATTTAAGTAGGGGGGAAGGGGAATGTCTCCTGCTAAATGCAAGACCTCTGCAAAGCTTAGCCCTGCTGGCTCCCAGCGAAATTCAATCAAAAAACAATCGGGTAAAGCAGCCACTTTGGTTGCTTCAATGCGCAAGCCCTCGCCGCCGCCAGCCACGCTCGCGCCGCCACCTGAAGGCGCTTCCACGCTCAGCTGCACCGCTCCCTCCTTCCATTTCTTGGCACCACCCACCAAACATTTCCACTGCACCGATCCCTTTTGTAACATGGCTGTGGTAATATCTTCATATTGATCGGCGGGCTCTAGGCAAAACAATTCTATTAATCCGCCCGTTGGCTTTTGAAATAGCAATCGGGCCTCCACAACTTTGGTATTATTGAAGACCAACAAACTTTCTGAGGGCAGTTCATCGGCAATATTCGCATAGGTATTTTCCCGAATTGGGGCGAAATCTTGGGCAGACGGCGCCGAATCCTGCCCGGCTCGCCAAATGAGCAACTTGCTCTGGTCTCGCTGTTCCAGGGGGTATCGGGCTGTTTTATGGTCGGGAAGCTCATAAGTAAAATCGGAAATATGCAGTAATGACGGGTGTTTCATGGGTTTTCTTTAGTAATTCACGGCTTATCCACAGCTATTCACAGGTTATACAGTACCATAAGCGCCAAATTGTCTGAAACGCAAGATAGGAAAGCATTACAGCTCCACAAATCTTGTGGATAAATACAACACCCCCATTTTTGGGATAAAAGTGGGAAAAAGTGTTATTTTGTGTCAACAAGTGGTAATCTTGGAAATATTTATTCACTTATGATCGGATTTCACGGAGAATATGAAGCAACGGTAGACGCCAAAGGGCGCTTCCTTCTTCCGGGCGGACTGAGAAAACAGTTGCCCGAAGGAGAGAGTCACTTTATTCTGGGCCGTGGCTTCGAAAAATGTCTCACGCTGTATCCAATGAAAAGTTGGGAATTGATTATTGCCAAGATTAGTCAGTTAAATGATTTTGATCCAAAAGTACGTCAATTCAGACGTCAGTTTTTAGGTGGTGCTACCGAAATAGAATTAGATGCGGCGGGTAGAATGTTATTACCTGCTTCTTTAAAAGAATTCGCTGGCCTTTCTAAAGACATTGTACTTGCTGCCGCTATGGACCGTTTTGAAATTTGGGATGCAGCCAAGTACAAACAGCTCTTTGAGGATTTCTCTTCGGAGGCTTTTAGTAGCCTTGCGCAAGAAGTAATGCAGGAAGCAGATAAAAAACAAGATAAATAACCAGCATGGAAAACTTACCTGCTAGCGATTATCATGTTCCTGTTCTGTTCCATGAAACCATTGATGCATTATCTATTAAACCCGACGGGGTTTATGTAGACTGTACTTTTGGTGGTGGTGGTCATAGCAAAGGCATTCTAGATAAATTAGGCCCTAACGGTAAGTTGGTGGCTTTTGATCAGGATGCAGACGCACAACAGAATATTCAGAACGAACCAAGGCTTTTATTTGTTCCGCAAAACTTTAGACACTTGCATCGCTTTCTTCGCTTGCATGGAATTATGCAAGTGGATGGAGTATTGGCCGACTTAGGTGTGAGCTCTCATCAATTTAATGAAGGCGAGCGCGGCTTCTCCATCAGATTTGAAGGTCCGATGGATATGCGCATGGACAGAAGGCAGGGTGTTACTGCGGCTGATATTATTAAAAATTTCAGCGAACTGCAGTTGCATAAAATGTTTGAACAATACGGTGAAGTAACCAATGCAAAAACTTTGGCTGCACATATTGTTCAACAAAGAGCTCGCTTGCCCTTTGCTACTATTGATCAGTTTAAAGCAATGATCAGCTCCGTTGTAAAGGGAAATCCAAATAAATATTTAGCACAGGTTTTTCAGGCATTGAGAATGGAAGTGAACGACGAAATGGTTGCCCTGAAAGAAATGTTGCAGCAATTGCCCGTGGTGTTAAAACCCGGTGGCATAGCAGCTATCATCACTTTTCATTCTATAGAAGATAGAATGGTAAAGAACTTTTTTAAACAAGGAAGTTTTGATGAAGTAATAGACAATCCGTTTGTTTCGGTTGAAAAAGTGGAAGTATTTAAACTAATGAATAAGAAGCCTATCACGGCTGGTGAAGTTGAATTGAAAAGGAATACAAGAAGTAGGAGCGCAAAGCTACGTGTAGCAGCGCGCGTTTAATATATATACCGTGCCTGAAAACAAAACAAATCCCAAGAACCCTTTAAGGGGGTTGCTCAACTATGAGTGGATTGTGAAGAACATTGGTTTCTTCCTTTTCCTTTCTGTTTTAGCAGTATTGTATATAGCCAACGGTCATATGGCCGATAAAACCATACGCCGTATTAACGCCATCAACAACGAATTAAAAGAGTTGCAGTTTAAATACAAAACACTCAAAAGTGAGTTGATGTATAAAACAGAAGAATCACAAATTGTTCAGTTGGTTGCACCAATGGGTTTAAAAATAAGTAAAGACATGCCTGAGCGCATTAAACAATAATGGAAGTAAAACGCGACATATTATGGAGAGTCTACCTCAGTTATATACTGATGGTGATTGCTTGCGTAGCCATTTTTGGCAAGGCGGTTTACATTCAACAAGTGGAAGGTGCCAAGTGGAGAAGCATGAGTGATAGCTTACACCAACGCATTGATGAAATTGAAGCTGAGCGTGGTACTATCTATAGCGAAGACGGTCAAATGTTGAGTACCTCCATTCCTCAGTTCGATATTTTTATTGATTTTAGGGTGGCTGGTTTAAGAGAAAAAAATGGTTTGCGTTTTAGAGAAAATATAGATTCATTAAGTTTTCATTTAGCGCAATTATTTAAAGACATGAGTCCTGTTGAATACAAGCGTGTATTGCAACAGGCGTATAAAGCACAGGATGGTTACTTCCCGCTCAAGAAAAAAATCAGCTTTACGCAATACGATTCTTTGCGCAATTTTCCTTTATTCAAATTGGGTCGTTACAAAAGCGGCATGATTGCCAATGAAAGAACCATTCGTCTGAATCCCTATCAGATGCTGGCTTTCAGAACAATTGGCTTAGCGCGTGATTCTAATAAAGTGGGTTTAGAAAAAACCTACGATGCAGTACTAAAAGGGCGTAATGGTAAGCAAACAGTTCGTTCGATTGCCGGTGGGATTGGAGTGCCCGTGGATGATACTTACCTCATTGAGCCAGAAACCGGAAAAGATATTGTGAGTACCATTGATGTTTTCATTCAAGATATTGCTGAAGCGGCACTCATGAAAATGATGGTGCAGAACGAAGCGGAAAATGGTTGTGCCATTGTTTTAGAAACCAAAACTGGAAAAGTTAAAGCAATTGCCAACCTCGGTAGAATGGCGAATGGAACTTACTGGGAAAATTTGAATTATGCCATCACCCCAAGTGAGCCTGGTTCTACATTTAAGTTGGCTACTTTAATGGCTTTATTAGAAGATAAAAAAGTAAACTTAAATCAAACCATCAATTTAGAAAATGGTGTTTGGCGTATTGCTGGTCAAACAGTGTACGATTCTGAAAGACACGCAGAAAATATTGTTACGGTTAAGCAAGCATTTGAGTTGAGTTCTAATGTAGCCATGGCTAAAATGGCGGTATCTCATTATTCAAATAATCCTCAACAATATTTAAAGCATTTGCGCAAAATGAGAATGGATACCATCACTGGTATTGATTTAGTAGGTGAGCGCAAGCCTGTGATTCATCGCCCTGGTTCTAAATTATATGGTCCTACTACAATTCCTTGGATGAGCTTTGGATACAATTTGGCCATTAGTCCTTTGCATACCGCTATGTTGTATAATGCCATTGCGAATAATGGTACCATGATGCGTCCTTATTTAGTGAGCAGTATTAAAGAAGAAGGAGTGTTATTGAAAGAAATTCCACCTGCAATTTTAGATACACAAATTTGTAGTCCTTCAACGCTAGCTATGTTGAAAGCAAGTTTAGAAGGAGTTTGTATTGCAGGCACAGCAAAATCTTTATTTGCTGGTACGCCTTATAAAGTAGCAGGTAAAACGGGAACAGCATTAGTGGCTGATGGTAATAGAGGGTATGCGAATAAAATTTACCAAAGTTCATTTGCTGGTTATTTTCCTGCAGACAACCCACAATACACTTGTGTGGTAGTGATCAAGAACAAACCATTCGCTGCTAATTTTTATGGTGCATCTGTTGCAGGTCCGGTGTTTAAAGAAATTGCAGATCGTTTGTATGGCACTTATATCAAGACCAATAAAACCTTGATAGCGGGTACCAATAAAAAAGACAGCACTTATTTTAAATACAATGGGTATAAAGCAGACCTGGCTTATTTGTCGGAGAAATTACAACTGAAAATTTCAGATTCAACTGGTAGAGCAGATGAGTGGACCAGCTTAAATAAAAATTCGGCTGCTGCAGTAATGCAGAAAATGCCCATCAACAAAAATGCCATGCCTCCTTTAAAGGGATTGGGATTAAGAGATGCGCTTTACCTCTGCGAAGAAATGGGATTGATGGTGCAGGTAAAAGGAAGAGGCAGGGTGTTAGATCAATCTATACTTCCTGGTCAGCCCATTGCAAAAGGTCAATTAATTCAAATCAACTTAAACTAGTACTTATACCATGAAAACACTTCAGCAACTACTCGTTCAACTAAAGCCACTGCAGGTTGCAGGTTCGCTTGAATTGAGTATTGGTGCTATTGAAATTGATTCAAGAAAAGTGAAGTCAAGTACTGCATTTGTTGCCATTACTGGTGTGCAAACCGATGGTCATGCATTTATAAGTAAAGCCATTGAATTAGGTGCAGTTGCCATTGTTTGTGAAACAATGCCTGCTGAATTAGTGGATGGTATTGTGTACGTTAAAGTTGCCAATACGCAAGAAGCTGCGGCGCGAATGGCAGTTGAATTGTATAACCATCCATCTGCTCAAGTAAAATTAGTGGGTGTAACGGGTACCAATGGTAAAACAACTATTGCAACTATATTATTTAAATTATTTCGTCAGCTCGGGTATAAATGTGGTTTAATCAGTACGGTACAAAATCAAATTGATGATGCAATTATTCCTGCAACGCATACTACTCCTGATGCAATCAGTTTGAATGCCTTATTACAGCAAATGGTAAACGAAGGTTGTAGCTATGTATTCATGGAATGCAGCAGTCATGCTATTCACCAGCATCGCATCACTGGATTACAGTTTGCGGGCGCTTTATTCAGCAATATCACCCACGACCATTTAGACTATCATAAAACTTTTGACGAATACATTCGCGTTAAGAAAAAATTCTTTGACGATTTACCTGCTACTGCTTTTGCTATTTCTAATGCAGACGATAAGCGTGGGGAAGTAATGTTACAAAATACTGCTGCTGCTAAATACTTGTACAGCCTTAAAACAATGGCTGCTTTCAAGGGAAAAATATTAGAAAATGCATTGACTGGCTTAGTGATGACCATTAACGACCAGGAAGTGCATTTTCGCCTAATTGGAACTTTTAATGCGTATAACTTATTGGCTGTTTATGGTGCAGCTATATGTTTAGGCAAAGAAAGTCAAGAAGTATTAACTGCACTCAGTATGCTTACTGGTGCAGAAGGTCGTTTCGATTATATGATTAGTGCCAACAATATTATTGGCATTGTAGATTATGCGCATACCCCTGATGCATTAGAAAATGTATTAGCCACCATCAAAAAATTGCGCAAGGGTTATGAGCAAATCATTACGGTGGTGGGCTGCGGTGGCGATAGAGATAAAACCAAACGCCCTATCATGGCGCAAGCTGCTTGCGATTTGAGTGATCGAGTTATTTTAACCAGTGATAATCCACGCACAGAAGATCCGGAAGCTATTCTACGAGACATGGAAACAGGATTATCTAGTTCAGCAAAAAGAAAATACATCACCATAGTAGATAGAAAGCAGGCAATTGAAGAAGCAGTTAAAATAGCAAAGCCCGAAGACATCATTTTAGTGGCGGG
>JBKBWE010000090.1:0-9476 GCA_046289145.1 Sediminibacterium sp. | reverse complement strand
AACACTCACCTTAAAGTAATTTTATAAATAAATAATGGGCAAATATACATTAAACCGATAAAAAAATATATTGTAAACACCAATGCAAAAATTGAAATAATCAACAACTCTGTATATATTAAACAATTAACCGGAAGTACAATTGAAGGAAGTAAATTGAATATAACCGGGGTTTCACATCATACTTTAGCAGCATTACCTGGCACCCCCGGAAAAGCAGCCGTTTCATTAAGCATATCAAGCCCCTACATAGACTTAAACAATTTTAGTACATCTCTCGAACATAAAGGACTACATACAGAAAATAATATAAAAACAAAATACAGCAAGATTGATCATATACTAGAAAACGAAACCATCAATATTTATTTGAATGCAAAAAGGATAATTTGGAAAAAACTAACTAGCACTAATCTTAATGCTCATATAGAATTAAATGCTGGAAATTGGAATTTACAAACCTTGTCTATGAATCTAGGTCGTGGCAATATTCAACTTTCTACAAAAATAATCACTCAAAAAAGCAATAAAATATTAAGTGCATCTTATTCTTTAAATAAAATTAGGGCAGAAGAATTGCTCTATAGTTTAGACAATTTTAATTTAAAAGGTATATCCCATAAAAACATTCGTGCTGAACTTTCAATGAATGGAACACTAGTTAGTAGACTCAATAACAAAGGTGTCATAAATCCATCAGAAATAAAAGCAAATATCCTTTTTGAATTAAAAGACGGAGCATTGCTTAATTATGAACCTTTACTTAAAATACAAGAGCATGTTTTTAAAAAAAGACACCTAGACTCGCTCAAATTTGCAACCATCAAAAATTCAATTGAGATTAATAATGGCAATATACATATTCCAAGAATGGAAGTAGCTACCTCAGCTTTAAATGTATTTGTTGGAGGAGACTATGCATTGAATGGAAACACCAACCTACATATTCAGGTACCTTTAAATAATATAACCAGAAGAGATCAAACCAAGAAAATGAGTATGGCTTCTAATAAAGAAAAGGGAGGGGCAAGTGTTTTTTTAAGAGCAGTATCCGAAGAAAACGGTCAAGTTAAACTCAAACTAGATCCAAATGGCGGCAAATATAAAAGAGAGCAGTTAGCCCAGTAAGGTATTCATCCATTCATCATAATAATAAAATCTGGCTTTCTTTTAGATGAACAATTTTAGTAGCTTTAGAATCCCACTTAAACAACCTTACTTATGAGAAAAATCAAGTTGTTGTTTTCTTGTTTGGTATTGACAACTATGTTGCGTGCCCAAGAAACATTTCCAGTGAACGGTGTAGCAGATAAAAGAGATGGCTGCTATGCATTCACCAATGCCACCATTGTTAAAGATGCCCAAAATACCATTCAAAATGGTATCATGGTTATTAGAGATGGTAAAATTATTGCAGTTGGCGCCAATGTGGCTGTTCCGAAAGATGCGGTAGTTATAGATTGTAAAGACAAATTTATCTATCCATCTTTTATAGACATTTATACAGACTACGGTATGCCTCAGGTTCAAAGACCAACAGGCGGCGGTGGATTTGGAGGTCCTGCGCAATTAACCAACAATCAAAAAGGGGCATATGGATGGAACCAGGCGTTAAAATCTGAAGTAAATGCTTATAAGATATTCAGCGTTGATGATGTAAAAGCAAAACCAATGCGCGAAGCCGGGTTTGGTACAGTACTTACCCATCAAAAAGATGGTATAGTTAGAGGAACCGGATCAGTAGTAACACTTTCAAGTGAAAAAGACAATTTCGTAATTGTAAAAGATAAAGCAGCTGCATTGTATTCTTTTAGCAAAGGTTCATCTACGCAGAGTTATCCTTCTTCTTTAATGGGTTCCATTGCACTATTAAGACAAACCTATAACGATGCTGCTTGGTATAAGAACAATCCGGAAGCGGCTAATAAAGAAGGATTTAATATAACCCTTCAATATTTTAATTCAAATCAAACATTGCCTCAAATTTTTGATGTGCAAGATCGTGGAGTTGATTTGTGGAATATTGTAAGAGCAGATAGAATTGGAGATGAATTTGGTGTTCAGTATATTCTTAAATCAACTGGTAAAGAATACCAAAGAATTAAAGAAGTGGCTGCAACAAAAGCTCCAATGATTGTTACGCTTAACTTTCCACAAGCACAAGATGTTGAAGATCCAAATGATGCAAGAATGGTTTCATTAGCCGATATGAAGAACTGGGAATTAGGACCAACCAATCCTGCTGCAATTGAAAAAGCTGGAATTCCGTTTTGTTTAACCACAGCAGATTTAAGAGATCCAAAATCTTTTTTAAGTAATCTTAGAAAAGCAATGGAATATGGCTTATCAGAAAAAGGTGCTATGGAAGCATTAACCAAGAACCCTGCTACTTGGTTAGGGGTATATGATAAAGTAGGAAGCTTAGATGAAGGAAAACTGGCCAACTTTGTTATTACAACCGCTCCTGTTTTTACAGAGAAATCAATCATTCTACAGAACTGGGTAAATGGAAAAAAATATGCAGTTAAAGAAGATGCTTGGAAAACCATTAATGGTAATTATACATTAACTGTTAATACAGACAATGGGCCACAAACATTTACTTTAGAAGTAAAATCAAATAGTTCTGGAACTTTGGTAGGAAAAGATACTTTGTCTAACAGGTTTAGTTATGATGGCAAAACGGTTAAAATTAGTTTTGCGCCGATGCAAAGAAGAATGGGGATGGCTGGGCGTCCTGGTATGGGAGCAAATGCCGTAGCACCACTTCCCGCAAATGCTGCTAAATTAACCGGGTTCAGTAATGGAAAAAGTTGGAATGGAACTGGTGTAGATTCTTTGGGAAATCATATTACTTGGTCAGCAGAAGAAATAAGCTTGACCACTGTAAAAGCAGAAGAGTCTAAGCCAAAAACTTTACCCAAAACAGGCAAATCATTTTATCCTTTCACTGCATTTGGTAACGATGAATCAAATATTCCTAAACCAGAAACTATATTATTTAAGAATGCAACTGTATGGACCAGTGAAAAAGCTGGCAAATTAGAGGGTACTGACGTATTGGTTAAAAACGGAAAAATTGCAAAAGTAGGAAAAGGCTTAAATGATGCTTCTGCTAAAGTAATTGATGCAACAGGAAAGCATTTAACTGCTGGTATTATTGACGAACACTCTCATATTGCCTCAGCATCAACGAATGAAGGCGGTCAATCGGTAACATCCGAAGTAAGAATGCAAGACAACTTAGATCCAGATGATATCAATATATATAGACAATTAAGTGGGGGTGTAACTAGCTCACATATACTCCATGGTTCGGCCAATACTATTGGTGGACAAACGCAATTAATTAAACTTCGTTGGGGTACAGACGATAAAGGATTGATGTTTGAAGGCGCTGATCCATTTATTAAATTTGCATTAGGAGAAAACGTAAAACGCTCTTCTTCCACACAAGGAAATACCCGTTTTCCAGATACAAGAATGGGGGTTGAACAGGTTTTAAGCGATGCGTTTAACAGGGCTAAAATTTATGAAGCGGCAAAAAAAGCAAATACAAAAGGTAATTTTAGAAAAGACCTTGAATTAGAAACGCTGGTTGAAATCATGAACAGCAAAAGATTTATTACTTGTCATAGTTATGTAGCAAGTGAAATTGTGGTAGCAATGCGTGTTGCCGAAAAGTATGGTTTTAAAGTAAATACGTTTACCCATATTTTAGAAGGGTATAAAGTTGCAGATAAAATGAAAGCACACGGTGCAGCAGCTTCTACCTTCTCAGATTGGTGGGCTTACAAAAACGAAGTGCAAGATGCTATTCCTTATAATGCAGCCATAATGCATAAAGTTGGATTAAACGTCGCAATAAATTCAGACGATGCAGAAATGGCTCGTCGCTTAAATCAAGAAGCAGCAAAAAGTGTGAAATATGGCGGCATGAGTGAAATAGATGCCTTAAATATGGTAACCATCAATCCTGCTAAAATGTTGCATGTTGATAGTAAAGTGGGAAGTATAAAAGAAGGTAAAGATGCCGACTTGGTTTTGTGGTCTGCTCATCCGTTAAGTATTTATGCTAAATCTCTTTATACGGTAGTAGATGGAACTATTTTCTTTGACCGTGCAAAAGACGAAGCAATGAGAAAAGAAGTGAAAGCAGAACGCACTCGTTTAATCAGCAAGATGGTGGGAGAAAAAAGAACCGGTGCTCCAATGGCTCCATTTACCCCAAGCTTTAAATACGTACATACTTGTTTAGACCATGGACACAAATTAGGGTTATTAGAAATTGAAGCGGGTGAAGAAGAAGGTATTGAACACAATAGCAACCACTAAAAATATTATCATGAAAAAAATTATCATATCACTAAGCGCTTTGCTCTTATTAGTAGGAGTTGCAAAAGCCCAAGAAACAATATATCCTGCAAAAGCACAAAAGGGAATCGTATTCTTAAAGAATGGAACGGTGCATGTAGGAAATGGAACGGTTATCGAAAACGCTACCATTAAATTAAATAATGGTAAAATTGAAGAAGTAGGAACCAATATAGCCATACCACAAGGAGATGTTCAGGTTTTTGATGCTACGGGTAAGCATATCTATCCTGGTTTGATTTTGCCTGCTTCTAATTTAGGGTTGCAGGAAATATCAGGCGTTAGAGCTACAACCGACTTCAATGAAATTGGAGACATGAATCCAAGTATACGTTCAATTGCTGCTTACAATGCAGATTCTAAAATAACGAATACACTTAGATCAAATGGAATATTGTTAGCGCATACTGCACCTGTTGGCTCATTGCTTGCGGGTCAATCAAGTGTTGTTCAATTGGATGCTTGGCATTGGGAAGATGCGGCTTATAAAATGGATAATGGTATGCATGTGTATTTACCAAGTTTATTGGGCAGACCTGGCGGTAGATTGGGTGCATTATTTGCCCAGTTTATGCCACAGGCACCAACCGATCCACTTAAAGCTGCATTAGATAGAATTGAAATTGTCAAAGATTATTTTAGACAAGCGAAAGTGTATATTGAAAATACACCTAAAGAAACTAATTTAAAACTTGAAGCGGCGCGTGGCCTATTTCAGAAAAAACAGAAATTGTTTTTACATGGCAATCAGGTTAAACAAATGTTATTGGCTATTGACTTTGTAAAAGAATTTGGGTTTGATGTGGTAATAGTAGGTGGATCAGAAAGCTGGCAAATAGCCGATCTATTAAAACAACATAAAATTAGTGTTATTTTAAGTCAGATGCACAACTTGCCTACATTGGACGATGATGATGTAGATATGCCCTATAAAGCACCATCTGTTTTACAAAAAGCAGGAGTACTTTTTTGTATTAATGATGATGATCCACAAAACAGAGGCAGAAACCTAGCTTTTAATGCAGGAACAGCAGCAGCCTATGGATTAAGCAAAGAGGAAGCCTTAAGCGCAATAACACTAAATACAGCAAAAATATTAGGAGCCGACCAAACAACTGGATCAATTGAAAAAGGCAAAGATGCCAATATCATTATCAGCTCTGGCGATATTTTAGATATGCATACCAGCATTGTAGAACATGCTTTTATACAAGGAAGAAAGATTATTTTAGACGACAAACACAAACAATTGTACGAACGATATAAACACAAGTATTCAATAAAGTAATGATCTTCTAAGTCAAGAATTAACATATAAAAAGCCCGGTAACTTTAAGTTCCAGGCTTTTTATATGCAATAATTCGTAGAATAATAACAAACAGCAGCAGCCTATTTGTTACCTTAGCTTTTATGGAAAAGAAACTATTTCTATTAGATGCTTTGGCCTTAATATATAGAGCCTATTATGCTTTAATTAGAAACCCTAGAATTACTTCAAAGGGAATTAATACCAATGCACAATTTGGCTTTACCTCTACCCTTTTTGATTTAATCAACAAAGAAAAACCAACGCATTTAGCAGTTTGTTTTGATACTCACGCCCCAACTGAAAGACATACCGATTTTACAGACTACAAAGCAAATAGACAAGAAGCACCAGAAGATTTATTGTCATCTATACCAGATATACAGAGAATTATTCGTGGTTTTAATATACCTGTAGTAGAACTTGATGGATATGAAGCAGATGATATAATTGGTACAGTAGCCTGGCAAGCCGCAGACGCTGGCTATGAGGTTTTCATGGTTACACCCGATAAAGACTATGGACAATTGTTGGTGAAACCCCATGTGTACATATATAAGCCACCTGCTTATGGAAATGCAGAAGAAATCATTAATGCAGATAAAATTTGTGCAAAATGGGATATTGCTAAAGTGGAGCAAGTGGTTGATATGTTGGGTTTGATGGGTGATGCTGTGGACAATATTCCAGGTATTCCTGGAGTTGGCGAAAAAACGGCAGCTAAGCTATTAAAGGAATACCATTCGCTTGAAGGAGTATTAGAAAATGCTGATAAAATAAAAGGGGCACTAGGAGAAAAAGTTCGTGCAGGAAAAGAATCAGCCATTATAAGTAAAAAATTAGCCACCATTATAACCAACGTTCCGGTTGAATTTCATGAAGAAGATTATCGATTAAAAGAATGGAATAGAGAAGAATTAAATGCAGTATTTACAGAACTAGAATTTAAAACACTGGGTAAAAGAATACTTGGAGAAACCTTTAATGCATTTCAATCGGCTCCTCAAGGAGTCCAAACAGATTTATTTGGAAATGCGGTTGAACAAAAAACAATAGCAAACAAACAAAATACTGAGGAAGAAGACAATACTCCATCCTATGGATTAGTTACAGATAAAAATATTGATAACACTAATCATCAATACGATTTAATAGAATCAGAAGACGCTATTAAACAACTAGTAGCTGAGCTGTTAACAAAACAAGAAATTTGTTTTGATACAGAAACAACAGGTATAGATGCCAATAATGTAGAAATAGTTGGGCTTAGTTTTTCATATGAAAAACACAAAGCGTTTTATATTCCATTTAGTTCTAATCAAAAGGAAACTGCTCATAAGCTTAACTTATTTCTTCCCTTATTTGAAGATGAAACAAAATGTTGGGTAGGTCAAAATATAAAATATGATTTGTTGGTATTGAAGTGGTACGGAATTGAACCGAAGGGCCAGTTGTTTGATACTATGTTAGCCCATTATGTAATTGAACCAGAGGGCAGACGCAGTATGGATTTGTTGAGTGCTCAATATTTAGGTTATGAGCCTGTTTCCATTGAAACACTAATAGGGAAGAAGGGAAAGAACCAAGGAAATATGCGAGATGTTGAGGTTGAAAAAATAAAAGAATATGCAGCCGAAGATGCCGATATAACCCTTCAATTAAAACAATGCTTTGTTCCACTGCTTAAAGAAAAAGAAGTAGAAAAGGTGTTCTATGAAGTAGAAAATCCTTTGGTGAAGGTTTTAACAGATATGGAGTTTGAGGGCATAAAAGTAGACGAATTGTTTTTGCATGAGTACAGCAGAGAATTAGAAATTGAAGCTAAGAAATGTGAAGAAAGCGTATATGCACAAGCTGGGGTAAGATTTAATCTCGCATCACCCAAACAGCTAGGAGAAGTTCTTTTTGATAAATTACAGTTAGATCCTAAAGCAAAAAAAACAAAGACGGGTCAATATGCTACCGGAGAAGATGTGTTATTAAAATTAGCCAATCAACACAAAATTGTAGATGATATATTAGGCTTTAGAGAATTAACTAAATTAAAATCTACTTATATAGATGCTTTACCCGAAATGATCAATAAGAAAACCGGGAGAGTTCATACATCTTATGCACAAGCTGTAGCGGTAACAGGAAGACTAAGTAGTAATAATCCCAATCTTCAAAATATTCCAATCAGAACAGCAAGGGGAAGAGAAATAAGAAAAGCCTTTATTCCTAGAGAACCAGGAAGAATATTAATGAGTGCCGACTACTCTCAAATAGAGTTAAGAATAGTTGCTGCAATTAGTGGAGACCCAAATATGTGTGCTGCATTTAAAGAAAGAAAAGATATTCACACTGCAACCGCAGCAAAAGTATATGGAGTAGAAGAGAGTGCTGTTACCAAAGAAATGAGGTACAAAGCAAAAAGTGTAAATTTTGGAATTATTTATGGACAGGGGGCTTTTGGATTAGCTGAGAATTTAGGAGTAAGTAGAGCTGAGGCAAAAGAAATAATAGAGAACTACAAAAAAGAGTTTCCATTAATTCAACAATATATGGATGACCAAATTAGGTTTGCTAAAGAACACGACTATGTGCAAACTTTAATGGGTAGAAAAAGGTGGTTGAAAGATATTCATAGTGCAAACTTTACAGTTAGAGGTTTTGCAGAAAGAAACGCAATTAACTCTCCAATACAAGGAACCGCAGCAGATATGATTAAATTGGCCATGATAAAAATTCATGCTGAATTGAAAAAAACAAAATGGGCGTCTAAAATGATATTGCAAGTACACGATGAATTGGTATTTGATGCGGTTGAATCTGAAGTAGAAGCCCTAGAAAAGTTGATCATTAATTGTATGGTCAACGCGCTTCCTTTGCCGAATGGGGTTCCAGTAGAAGCCGAAGTTGGTAAAGGAAAAAACTGGTTAGAAGCACATTAAAACAATACCATGAATTGGGAATTATTTTTTACTGCCTTAGAAAAAATTGGGAGTCGCTATTTTGGAGCAGCGCTTATTGCGTTTATACTATTCTATGTAATTTTTAGGAAAAAATGGCTTTATCAAAAGATCCAACAAAGGTTTCCTAAATCAAAAGATTACTTAAGAGAGGTCTCCTATTCATTAAGCACAATGATTATTTTTAGTTTAATAATTGTCCTATTAAATAGCCCGAGTATTGGGCCCTATACAACTAGATACAAAGAAATAGATGCAATGGGATGGGCTTATTACTACGCCGCTTTTCCTATTATGTTTATCATGCACGACCTATACTTTTATATGATGCATCGCATGATGCATCATCCCTCTATATTTAAATATGTTCATTTAGTGCATCATCAATCTACGAATCCTTCTCCTTGGGCAGCTTATGCTTTTCATCCCTTAGAAGCTGTAATAGAACAAGGCATCGTTATCCTATTTTATTTTACTATACCTGTACATATAACACACTTAGCTTTGTTCTTCCTTTTCTCCATTTTATACAATGTTTATGGGCACTTAGGATTTGAACTATATCCCAAAGGATTTAATAAAACATTAATTGGAAGATGGATCAACACATCTGTGAATCACAATCAACACCATCAATATTTTAAAGGCAATTATGGATTATACACCCTTATTTGGGATCGGCTTTTTGGTACTCTAAGAAAAGATTACGACCAACAATTTGAAGAGGTAAAAAATAGAACAATTGCCAACTAAGGCGTATTTATGTATTGGCCCCCTAAATAGCTGGACAGGATTGTAACAACAATTAAGTCAGTAAATTTAGGAATCATGTCAAAAACAAGAA
>JBKBWE010000089.1:0-9566 GCA_046289145.1 Sediminibacterium sp. | reverse complement strand
TTGCAAAAGCAGGACTGGACAATGTAACATCAGCTATGTGCAAGCATCAGCAGTGGTTCGGGCTCGACGTTCAATGTTCAACTTTAGTTCATAACTTCAACTACATATTTTCAATTGGGCATTTGTACCGGGCTGGACAATAAATGAATTCCCTGCCTTCGCAAATACTCGAACGTTGTACGTCACCCTATAGCCACATACAGCACATATACAAACATCCATGACTTTGCCAACACAACCCACCGCACATTGCGGCACATTTGCAGGCACACATGGCCATGACACAGAACCAAACCCGCAAAAGAGCCGCAATTTTTACAACACCACATGCCCACCCACCACCCAGCGGACGGAATACTTATCGGAATAAACTGTAAACATCAACAGAAGAAATATTATCAACAAATCACAGCACAGACCTTAATCTATAGGCATATTCAAATAAGGTTGATAACCGCTATTTTTTAAAGTGGGTATTGTCTTGAAGAGAAATCTAGCAAACTGATTCCTTTCATAATCAGTCTTTAACTGTATAGACAGACAGGAGGAGTCTCCCATAGACAGAATACTTACTACATCATCTATAGTCTCATCAATACTTATCATATCAGGATAAATATGACCTATTAGTATCCTATCAGATATTGTAGCAAAAATTTCTGAAGACCTAAGAATACGAAAGAGTTTGTTATTGTTATCGTACTCCTCAAAATCAAGCCTAAAACTTCCTGTTCTCATAAGCTGTAGTTTTTTGTAGGTGAACTAATTCAGCCTTTACGCTTCCGTCCATCCAAAAAAAATCTTCGTATTCAGGGGGAATAAGTAGCTGCATAATCTTGGAACCGCTATTACAATTACATTTGAAATCAGCAATCAAAACACCACAAACTGCACAATACTTGACATCCAAACAAGTTGAGCGTTTTAAAATTTTATTTATCTTTTTCTCCATGCTTCTAATTTTGGCATGAACAGAACATAACCGTAGCCGATTCAACTTGCCCTACTTGGCAATTCTGTAAAATCCGTTCGCCGCAAACATTTTTTCTACAGTTTGTAAGAATTCTTTCCATTCTAAACTGGAATCTATTCGATTAATGTTGACACAAAGGGAATCAAACCGGGCTTTTGAATCAGCATCATTTTGTAACTCAAACCACATACGTTTTACCCATGTTCCTAATCGCAGGTTTAAGCCTATTGCAATCTTCTCCATAGCCGTTGTTTTTGAAAGTTTTAACAAATATAAACACAATGACAATATAGTGTACGTTTTATGTCAATAAAGTAATTTTTTAGTTTTCAACTTTTTCTTATACTTTTGCATCACTTTTTTGACATAAATCGCAAAATAGAGAATATGCGTAAGCCAACTCTAGATAAAAACTTGCTTTCAGTAGCTTTAGGTAGTTATCTTGTAAGAGAAAGAGCTGCCTTAATAAATAGTAAATCAAAAGATGTATCGTCTGCTATAGGAATTAGCGACAGTCTTTATCGAATGATAGAAGCAGGAAGTGCTCGGATTCACCCAAAATATATTTTGGATTTTATCAAGGTATTCAACGCCAGCAGTATTCAGTTTAATGCGTTTGCAGAAATCATTTTTCTTATTCAATTTCTTGATTCTTTTACATCCGATGCAAATAAATACAATGAGGCTTTAAATAATTTGCTTGAAAAAACAACTAAATACCAGAAAATTTTAGAAACAATTTAACTGCTCTCATCAGAACTCTTAAAAAGTAAACATAGAAATGCAGATAGTTTACAATCCACAATTGTGGAAGAGTTAAAGTCATTTCTTTCACTCGGTGACTTACACAATAAAACACAAGCAGAAATTCAGGAATCATATCCTGATATTTTTTTTAGCAACATTCCTACAAATCAAATAAGCATATTTGATAAAATAAAAGAATTTGTTTTAACTCAACCAAAATCTTACAGTTCCGTAAGTTCTTGGATCTGGGAAGAGAACAACAAAAGCTTATTCAAAACTTGTTTCATACTGGACAAACAACCAGAGATAATTACAGGGTTAAAAAACTTGACTAATTATAGATACGAATATTTGTGGGAAGAAAAATTTGAAAAAACAAACGTGCTTTTTATTAGCGATGATACTCCAGCCAAATACACGGCTTTATTCAAAAAAAACCTAAAAAAATCATTAGAACTACTAAGTAAAAAAAATGATACAGATGGTCAGAAAGCAAGGGACATGCTGTTATCTTTTGATAAGATATTAGATGAAAAAATTGAAATAAAATGCTTATCAAATGAAACCTACAAAACTGAAATTGACAATTTACTGAAAGCAACAGAGCAAACCCCTTATAACGCCGCATGGGTATTTTCCTTAAGCAATTTTCTCAACGTAGGGGTTCGGGCAATTTTAGAAGGCGATGACGCAAGGCTTACGCAAGGCGACTACTTAACGTTTGAGGAAACCTATCCAGTGGTAAAAGAATTAGAAGAACTATGGAAAAAAATATAACTTTTCGTGTTGTCAAATTAAGATCTGCCCCAAAAATTACTATTCAACAACTTTCAAAATATCGAAAGTGTTATTTAGGTGTATCAGTAAATAACCCCTTTTTTCGAGATAAACATTTAGGTCTTTTACTGCGTTGGATTGCAAATCATTTTGATGAATGTATAATTATAATAGGAGACTATTTGCATAGAATAAACGAGACAATTCTTTTAGGAAAATTTGGGGATGACGCTATAAATGCAAGTATGCTTAGGGGGAATCAATTGCATGAAATTATTGAAGTAGCATTATCACTTCTCCCACAAAATAAATTTAAAATTTATCGATGGAAAGATTTTTTAGATGAGCATCCGACAGTATATGATAAAAAAAAGCAGCTTTTAAATTACTATAACGAAAGCGACGAATTTAAAAATGCCATTATTCAATCAAGTACAGAATTCATTGAAAGACTTTCAGAACGAGGCGAAGTTATTTATTTATCTAAGGAAGATGCAGTAGCACAATCAAAGGAATATCTAATAGAAGAGATGGCGGTTTTTAGCAAGCTAATAGAAGAAGGCTATAAAGTTCAGGTTTATCCTGGTACACAATTAAACATTTTGAAAGAACTAGCAAATAAAAAGTATAAATCCGTTGACACTAATTTGAAAGAGGGGATTTATATAGACTTAACAGTTAAAAAAAGAAAATAATGACAGTAATCGTTGTAGTAGCTCTCCTCCTTTCGGCTATTATTTATTTATACGTTGGGTTTTCGTTAGGCAATAAAAATAAATCCCTTGCTGACCTTTTTCCAATCATATTTGGAAGAACTGCTAAAGTTAATACAGTAGATGAATTTTCCTCAAGTACTACAGCAACAACAATTTCGTTAGCAACTGTTGTCTTGGCATATTTTGAGTTAGCTGGTTATTTTGGTGTATGGTTGTTGTGGTCAGTTGTTACGACAGCAATCGGTGTTTTTTTATTCAGTGTTGTTTCAAAACGAATTTGGGAAAAAATGAATAATTACTCTCACCGACCGAGTATGCATGAGTTTATAGGCGTTGAGTTTAATTCGAAGTTAGCTTCATTGGTTGCATCCATCTGTACAAGCGTAGGCTTTCTTTTAATTTTTGCAACGGAATTAACAGTAGGTTCTAAATTTTTGGCTGGTCTTGTCCCATCTATTCCGCAATGGATAACAGTTGTGTTTCTTTCTGCAATAGGTTTTGTTTACACCTTACTTGGCGGTTTCAGGGCAGTTATAAAAACCGACCAATACCAAATGAAATTTATTTGGGCTTTGATAATTATATTGGGCGGGTATTACATCTACTACTTATTTCAAAATGGTGGCTTGCAGATAAATCTCAATAAAATGCCCTCTAAAATGCTTGATTTTTCTGCAAAACAAGGATTAGGTTTCTTTTTATTAGGACTTGCAGTGATGAATATTCCTTTATTCATTAGCAATATGTCTATGTGGCAAAGGGTTAGTGGTGTTCATCAACCAGAAGTCGTTATTAAAGGAATTAAGAAAAGTATATGGAGTGTTACGTTATCATGGACATTATTGTCTTTACTTGCCTGCTTTGCGTATATGATTGTAACACCAACAACCAATCAAACATTATTGACAGATTTACTTGTAGCTATCAGCGGTTCCGCATTAGGAAAAGTTGTCTTATTTTTTGTGGTAGTAGGCTTGTACGGAGCAATGTTAAGTACTGCCAGCACCAATCTGATTGTAGTAGGTCACACTATCAGCGAAGATATTTTTGCAAAACTTCGTAAAGGAAATTTAGATGAAAGGGTAAACTCAAAAAAGGAATTTTTGATTTCACGGTTCATACTTTTCGGTTCAACTCTCTTAGCCATATTTTTAGTTGAAGGATTGAAATATTTTGGGTTTTCAATTGCAGATTTAGCGTTCAGCATTTACGGTGGTGCATTGGCATTATTTCCACCAATAATAGCTGCCTTGTACAGCAATAGAGGCAAATTGCAAATGCTTTCGGGATATGCAACATTCTCTGTTATTTTAGGTTTTTTTTCTGGGTGGACTGCCGCTATTTATGGAAAGGTTATTAATGACGGCAATTTGATATTTCTTGCACCTTGTTTTAGCATTTTGGTTTCTGGTATTATCATAATAACAGGTTTCATTATAAATTCAAACAAACTATCTGTACGATAGGCACTATAGGCAAAGTTTCTAATTTTCAACACTACAAGGCAAGCACATTGGCAGGCACACAAACCCACAACACAGAAGCCAACCTGCCAAAGAGCTAGCCATCTGCTCCGCTTGGGCAACAGTCTTTAGATTGACAGAGTTAAATTAGCAACACTCTACTAACCGACAGACAGAAGGGCGAACGTACAACAGGGGTATTGCCAAAATGCAGGCTGACGGAAGCCGTGCTTCAACTTTTGTAATTCTGTTGGGCTGCATATCCAGCTTGACCTTATCTATTTAACTATGTGCATAGCATCATCTTTTTTATCTTTACTCATCATCGGTTAGCCGGGGCGGACGGAATTGTATTCCCTGCACTTCGGCAATACCTGTACGTTATGCGTAACCATAAGACAACCCTCTAATGTTCGGACTATTTAAAAGGACAAGTTGGAAAATCGACGGAAAAGTCTTCGACTTTTTCGACAAACTTTTTAAACAATTGCCAAGCGAATTTCAATTTTTATCAGACGGACTTAATAAAGGACTCTATAAAAGATATTCTGTAAACTTCGCTATGAAAAGACACCATTACACAATTGGCTTTGACCCATCGCAATCGGACAAGTCAATGACTAAGGGAAAACAGTTTGAGCTTCAAAATATTTTAGTAATTCAGGACACTAACGAATTCAATTTAAACATGACAGTTTATGAAGGACTTTGGGTAGGTTTTGAAATAGAAAAGAATATTATAGAGTTTAAAAACTTTCGGTTTGACCTAACAAAGCTTCATAAAGACAAAAGCAAATTTGCAAAAGACAACAAGATTGAAAAATTGGTCAGTGGACTTGCTTCGAACAATTTAGACCTAAACGACCAAAGTGAATTTGAAGTTGACGGACAGCTATATTATCAAATAAAGGATTTAGAAGTGCAAAATCCGATCGCTCAGATCAGTTGATTCCGGTTTTGTTGTACCAGTGAGATCCGATCCAAACTGACCAGGTCTATCCGGTTGAATTTGATCACGTTTTCTAGATCGATCACAGGCTCTCTTCGCGTTTTAAAATTGTATTGCTGCAGCAATACAATCCTCTTTCTTCCCTTATCATCTTACAACACAGATCATAGAATGTATGACCAGCAAAGGTCCTGTAACGGATGCGTGCGCACTGTCCTGGAAGAGTAATTAGATCGTATATTTAAGAAGAGAGCGGAGCTGAATCAATGCTCAATACTATGCAGCAAGTGAAGAGGAAAGAGAAGGGATACTATGCGATCTTTCGCCAGCAAAAAAGGTGATCAGTTTGCGCCGGAATGAGCTGGTCAATTTCACTGGATTGTGCAAAAAAAATAACAATTACCAGCGATGATAGCTTACTACGTGTATAGCACTAAGAACATATTGAGAAACATTTTTCGGGGAATGAATGCTTTGTTATCAACATACAACCCGTGAGGATTCATTGGGCTTTATGAACTCTTTGAACATAGTTATACCTGAATAGCTGGTTTCAACTTATTAGCATATTTGCCTGATAAACAAGGTAAAAATTCGAGACATAATAAACTGATTCAAATAATAATTAAAAATCAACCCTAATAATTGTAAAATTTACAATTATTTATTAATTTGACCCTTACTAATCAGGGTCTATTACCGATTGAAACTTGCCATGCTTCTTCGCATAGTCCTCTTTATCAGTGCAAAAAAGACTGACCTTCTTTTTAATCATAAAACAACACTAACATGACTTGCAATCTTAAAACCTTTGCTAAATCATCTTTTTTAGCAAGTGCCTTACTGATCTTTTCAGTTTCTGCAATGGCACAAGATGGTACTATCTATCCATTAAAAGCTCCCCCAGAACCTAATGCCATATTACTTGGTACCGGTGGTGTTAAAGACCAACCGGCATCTGAATCATGGTTCCGCCAATGGGGTGATCCTATGGCAAGAAATATTACAACTGCAACCCTTACTCCCTTTCTTCCAAAACCAGGTACTGGAAATGGTGCAGCAGTAATAGTAGCACCGGGTGGTGGGTTCCGCTGGCTTTCTTTAGGTAATGAAGGTTGGGAAGTTGCACAGGCACTCGCCGATAAAGGCATAGCTGCTTTTGTTCTCAAATACCGTCTTCACCCTACTCCGGATAAACTGGAAGACTTTACGGCCTGGATGAACCGCCCACGCACAGCAGCACCTCCACCAGCTGATACATCAAAAAAAGGTACAGCACCCGCACCTCCGCAGCAAATGGATTTGTCTAATCAGCTTGCAGACGCTGAAGCAGCTTATGCCATGATTGTAAATCGTGCCAAAGAGTGGGGAGTAGATACCGATAGAATTGGAATGATCGGATTTTCAGCCGGTGCTGGTTTAACCATGCATTCAACACTTAACTCTAAGACTATGAAGCTGGCTTTCATAGGACCGATTTACGGTGGAATGGGTCCGGTGAATGTACCAAAGAATGCACCTCCTATGTTTAATGTAATCGCATCCGATGATTTTCTTTTCCGTGGTCAGTTTGGTGTAATCGACTCCTGGTTTAAAGCAGGTATACCTGTTGAATTTCACCTCTACCAGAATGGTGGTCATGGTTTCGGACTTGGTAACCCAGGCAGAACCAGTAACCGTTGGTTTGATGCTTTTGTACATTGGTTAGACGTCAACAAATTTTTAAAAGCAAAATAAATTGATCCTTTGCATGCTAACTTTTGGAAAGTTCCCAAACTTTCCAAAAGTTTCTTCTCTCCAGGCATGTAAATAGCTTCCTCCTAATTAAGCTTGTACAGATTTTCCATATATTTTTCCCGGAGTAATAGCTTAGGCAAAATTTAATCGGTTCGTTAATTTTCTTCTCTGCTCAATAGTTCCATATATTAGCAGTCGGGGTTATATTCAATTCAATGAAGCTGCTTCTTTTGTGATCAATACAAAAGAACAGGCAGAAACAGTTTACTATTGCGATGCACTCACGAAAATGTCGGTGAAGAAAGCTCT
This sequence comes from Sediminibacterium sp., assembly GCA_046289145.1. GTDB lineage: Bacteria > Bacteroidota > Bacteroidia > Chitinophagales > Chitinophagaceae > Sediminibacterium. The sequence goes on along the minus strand of JBKBWE010000089.1, from coordinate 1,895 downwards.
TACGGATGATGTAAGGATAATTATAGGTTATCATGACAGATTGTACCGACTGAGTATGTTGATTTAGTACAAAGTCAAAATCCGGTAATTAAAGAGAAGGTGATGAAGAATACATTAAAACAAAAGAAGCTAATACTTTCAGCATTTAAGTAAGCTGTAGCCAATGATTATGACAGGAAAGAAGAAACTTAAGTTTAGAAATGCTACAACCATTTTAAGACCAGAACATTCAATCAATAAACACCATCAATGAAGTTGTTATTAAGTAGAAGGGGTAAAATAATGTTAACCTGTCTTTTTTTAGTGTGTTCAATTATCGGCTTCATGGTGAAATTGCCATCTGTATTCAGACACCATGATAAAGAATTGCATTCACTATTTTATTTTTTAGCAGCAGCATTTCTAAATATCTTATTTGCGAATAAAAAATTTACTGTTCACCTTTTCATATTCGCTTTCCTCTACCTGCTAGGCGTTTCTATTGAATATGCTCAGGCCTATTCTAACAAATTCTTTCAGGTAAGAATACATGGCCGTTATGATAAAGAAGATGTGCTGGCTAACCTTAAAGGAATTATTGCATTTTCTGTATTATGGATTGTTTATGTTGGATTTAGTTTTTTTATTAAAAAGCCTCCAACGAGCCAAAGCAATGGGAATAGTAAATCCTGACCTTAACACTAAAATTCGAAGTTTTTCTGTCGCCGGTGAAAAAGGGATAATCCAACCCCTTGAACGTTTGCTTTTGGAAAGTTCCGAAACTTTCCAAAACTTGCTTGTCTGCTTCACATAAGAAAATGGTGACAGCTTTAATACCATGATTTCACCTGAATTCCTATTTGGAAAAATATCAGAAAAACAATCCAGGTATTTTTACTCAATCATTCAGAAAATTGGGAAAGAAAAAAGGATTAAAAAAGGGGAAACTATTGTACGCTATGGCGCCCATCCCTCTTTCTTTTTTTACATCCTGCATGGAGCCTTTAAAACTTCAATTATTAAAAACGATAAAGCCTACACACTGGGCTTCACATTTGAAGGTGATGTTGATTGCTGTCCAACTTCCCTGTTAAAAGGAATAGCTAATAATTTTGCCATCGAAGCAGTCATTGATAGCAGTGTTTTGATTTGTGAATTAAAAGATTTTCAGAAAGCCTGCTCTGCTAAAAAGTACACAACTATCACCAACAACATAATGGCTAATTATATTTCAATCCTGGAAAACCGGGTAATTGAAGTGATTTCATTAACTGCAGAACAGCGATATAAGCAATTGTTACAGCAACAACCTTCGGTTATTGAAAATATACCGCTTTCACAAATAGCTTCTTTTTTAGGGATAACGCAGGAAAGACTAAGCCGCATCAGACAAAAACTAAAGACTTGACCTAGGTCAAATCATTGCAGGCATTACTCTTTTACATTTGTACTAAGTAAAAATTACTAAAGAGCGTAAATGCATGTCTGTTTATGATTAGAATTTGTTTACTGGTACTTATGCTTACGCAGCTTACTACTGTTTACAGTCAAAAAACAGTTCGCTTTGCAGACTCTATCAGGAATTATTACCATATTCCTGAATTATCTTATGCTGTAATAGATCATGCAAAAACTATCGAAATAGCCGCTTTGGGGCATCACTCTATCGCTCTGCCAGATACAGCAACACTGCAAGACAGATCTCATATTGGCTCTAACACTAAAGCGATGACTGCCTTCATTATTGCCAAATATGTAGAATTGGGAAAATTAAAATGGACCACAAAGTTTTATGGAATCTACCCTGAATGGAAAAGAGCAGGCAAAGAAGTTTATAAGGATATAAACCTGCAAGATTTACTTTCACACAGAGCAGGAATACAACCATTTCAGGGAGAAAATGATCCGGAAATCCC
>JBKBWE010000088.1:0-9591 GCA_046289145.1 Sediminibacterium sp. | reverse complement strand
TTGTATTTTCAATTGTTTGATCAGGTTGCTGCCATGTAAGTCTCCACTGGCTTCTCCCGCTATTATGTAGTATTTCATGTTGAATAACTAAATAAATAGTTAAATAACTAAAAAAATAGTTCTTAAACTAAGAATTTAGTTATAGGTTTACTCTTGTAAATGTACACCATGAAACCATTAACCAAAGCAGAAGAGCAAATAATGCATTCCATCTGGAAGTTGGAAACCGCTTTCTTAAAAGACATTATTGATGCTCAGCCTGAGCCCAAACCACATAGTAATACCATAGCTACCATTGTAAAAATTTTAGTAGACAAAGGTTTTGTTGGAGTGAACCAAATTGGAAGAGTACATCAGTATTATCCAACAGTAACAAAAGAGGAATACTCCTCAAGTTCTATTAGAAATTTAGTAGAAGGGTATTTTGAAGGGTCATTTGCAGATGCAGTTTCCTTTATGGTCAAACAAAAAGACATCAGTGTAAAAGAGTTGGAGTTGTTATTACAAGAAATGAAAAAAACAAAAAAATAATTGTATGCAAACCACTATTTATTATTTCCTTCAGGTAGTTTTTTGTTCTGCTATTATGATGGGATATTACTGGCTTGTGCTGCGTAATAATAAATTTCATCAATACAATCGCTTTTATTTATTGGCGATTGCAGCACTTTCTTGGATTGTTCCACTAATAAAGATTCATTGGAATGAGACGAATTTTTCAGAAGATACCAATATTTATTATTTGCTTTCTGCAGTAGCAGAGAGTAATACCGAACTTGAATCTAGTTTCAAGTTGAATTGGTATAATATCAGTTGGCAGAATGGATTAAAGCTGTTGTATATAGGAGGCGCGCTGCTATTGCTTGGTAGTTTAGTGGTGTCTTTGTTTCGTATTTATCAATTGTTCAAATCGAATAAAACCAGTTCACTTGGGCAAATTGATTTAGTCATCACGAATGCAAAGGGAACCCCTTATTCTTTCTTCAAGTATATTTTCTGGAATGACGCAATTGACATGACTAGTACAACTGGTCAACAAATTTTGCAACATGAAATAACCCATGTAAAAGAGAAGCACTCTTACGATAAACTATTTGTACAACTCATTCTGATTGCAGGCTGGTTCAATCCTTTTTTCTGGCTAATCAAAAAAGAGCTACATATGATTCATGAATTTATTGCAGATAAAAAATGTGTAGACAATGGTGACACAGCATCATTGGCGCAAATGCTGCTTACTGCAGCTTATCCTCAACACCAATTTAGTTTAACCAATTCCTTCTTTTTTTCACCCATCAAAAGACGTATAGCCATGTTAAGCAAGCAAACAAACACAAGATTCAGTTATTTAAGAAGACTGATTGTGCTACCATTATTAGCCATTATTGTAGTGCTGGTAGCTTTTAGAAATAAAGAGACCACACAACCCATTTCTGTTGAATCTGTCATTAATACCATTTACAAAGATATTGCTGGTAATGCTACCCCTTCCGCTGCACCCCTCAATATCGATTTGAAAAAAGATTACACGATTGTCATCAATGCAGGTCATGGTGGTGCAGATAAAGGAGGATACGGTATTGATGGGAAATCCACAGAATCTTTGTTAACACTTGAATTGGCCAATGCAATCAAATCCTTGAATCAAAATAGTCGATTAAATTTAGTGCTTACTCGCAATCAAGATGAAACACAATCAGTCGCTGAAGTTGCAGCATTTGCTAATAAAGCCAAGCCTGATTTGTTTGTGTCATTGCATTATAATTCCAGTAAAAACAATAATTTGTCGGGAACTGAAATTTACATTGCCAATCCTGCTAAAACCAATAGTTACAAAAGTCATTTACAATTTGCTAATCAACTAGCTAATAATTTAGATGATTTGAAAATGCCCTTTAATGGCATAAAAAGTAGAAAGGAAGGTCTTTATGTTTTACAATATGTAAACTGTCCCAGTGTTTTAGTTGAAGCAGGGTATCTATCTAATTCAGCTGATTTTGAAAAAATCAAAAGCGACGAATTTAGAGCTCAATTAGCAGTTGCTATTCTCAATGGAATTCAAAAGTATATTGTTGCAAAAGAGTCAGGCAAATTGGATAAGGGTACTACATCCAAAGAGGATACTGTTATTGTAAAAGATGTTATTTTAGAAAAAATTACTGTGAAAGATGTGGTTTTGGAAAAGATAACACTTAATTCAGCAGATAAAGAAAGTTTAGCTTTTCAAAACTCACTAAATATGTTTAAGCCTGATCCATTGTTCTTATTGGATGGGAAAATAGTAGAGAAGTCTGTATTCAACAGTATTAATCCTAATAGTATTAAATCTGTTGATGTGCTGAAAGCAAATAAAGCTTTGGAAGTTTTTGGGGATCAAGGAAAAAATGGAGTTATAAAAGTGACTTTGAAGTCTCCCAATGATAAGATGTTAGAGGGAGTTCAAGTCTTTACCGTAGTTCAAGAAGAGCCAAAATTTAATGGGGGAAAAGAAGCTTGGTTATCTTTTTTGTTTAAAAATTTAAAAATGGATATTCCTGTAGAAAGGGGAGGTCCTCCCGGAAAATATACTGTGGTGTTATCTTTTATAGTTGATAAAAATGGTAAAGTAAGCAATATAGATGCAGAAAATGATCCCGGTTACGGAACTGCTGAAGAAGCAGTGCGTGTAATGAAATTAAGTCCTAATTGGATACCTGCTAAGCAAAATGGGAAGCCTGTTGTATACAAGCATAAGCATACCATTACTTTTGTTATCAGCGAAGAGTAATTAAACAAACCACTTAAAGCCAAGGGAGATTAAAGCATACACACATGTTGCAATAAATACTCCCTTGGCTGTTTTATCTTTTTGCTTGTTAATATATACCGTAAACACAATGGCATTGGCAATTAATGCAATGCTGATGATACCACTCAATAAAGATTTTTGTAGCATTAATACCTGAAAGAATTCATTCAATGTAAATAAACTGAACTTCCAATAATAATAGCCAAATAAGCCAAATATGGGAGCAATAAATCCCAGTATCAAGCCAAACCCAAATTGATCTTTATTGAATAGCATTAGAATTTCCAGTTTTTTTCCAACTGCTTTTTTAATTCGTAGTTGGTCAAGTCAAATTGAACGGGTACCACACTTACATAATTGTTTTTTAGCGCCCATACATCACTTTCCTTACTCTTGTCAAAATTCACAAACTCACCAGTCAACCAGAAATATTTTCTTCCGTGTGGGTCTTTTCTTTCGTCAAATTTTTCTTGGTATTTGGCATATGCCTGAGAGCAAATTTTAATTCCTTTAATGAGTTCGGTTTTTACTTTAGGAATATTCACGTTTAAACAAATATGCTTGTCTAATTTTTTGCTGGCCAATAGCTGCTCTACAATAATGCGTGCATATTTTTTTGCCCCATCAAAATCGGCTTCAATGCTAAAGTCTAATAAGCTAAAGCCAATGCTTGGAATACTCTCAATGGAAGCTTCTAATGCAGCACTCATGGTTCCTGAGTAAATCACATTGATTGAATGATTAGCTCCATGGTTGATGCCACTAATACAGATGGCAGGTTTACCATGTAATACTTTGTCTACTGCAAGTTTAACACAGTCTACCGGTGTGCCACTGCAGCTATAGGCTTCTACTTCCCCAAAATTATGGACCTTATGCAATCGCAGAGGTTCTCCTATGGTTATAGCGTGCCCCATTCCACTCTGAGGTTTGTCAGGCGCTACCACTACAATCTTTCCCAACCCTTTTACCGATTCTACCAACGCATGTATACCTGGTGCGGTGAAACCATCATCATTGGTAACCAATATAATCGGCTCTTCTTTTTTCTTACTCGTTTTAACTTTAACTTTTGCCATACTGCAAGTTACGATAAGCAATGGCCTATCTTTTCTTTTTCGTTGTTGTAATTGTGCTAAAAAATTTAAACAAAGGATAGGCTACGGGTTGTGTTGCTACTCCTTTTGTATTTAAATAATTGTCAAAGAAGTTCCAAGTAAGTAATCCATCATCTGACTGCGGTTCTAATGCATAGAAAATCAAATTGGCCAATGGTTGAGCTAGGTCAACTATATAATCTCCTTTTTCAGCAGTTAGTGTTTTTGCCACAAATTTTCCTTCTGCTGAAGCCATTTGATGACCTTCAAATTTTCTATTGGCTTTGGTAAATTTTTCAATCATGAATTCCTCTCCTTTGAACTCCGTTTTTTTCTCCAGCTTTTCTACTTTTACACCCATTAATTTCAAGTGTTGGACAATGCTGTCCATTGCTGCTGGTATAATATAGCCTCTAGGTAAAACCGCATTCACCGTGTCTTTAAAATCGGCATAATAGTTCACTTTATCTATATGGGTTATTCTACCAGTTTTAACTATGCTGTTAGTACCATCTTCTTTTTTAAACGGAATATAGTCATAGGTTCTGAAGTTGCGAATACCTTCTAATGTGGGAACCATTTTGAATCTTACTCCCTTCGAAACCAACCCTGCATTATTGCGAACGTTTTCAATGGCATTTTTTTCTGCTTGTTGGTTAATTTGAATGATTTCAGCAGCATTATTATTGCAATAGGTTAAAATTTCTTTTACGAAATGATAAGTGCTATTGATTCGCTGATAAAATCTTTCATGTGCAAATGATTCACTTAAAATAGACATCCTATTTCTTAAACCAATTTGATTAATTATGTAGCGTGGATGATGATTATAGGTGTAAAAATTTTTAACTGGCCATCCTTCTCTAGTTGAAAAATCACCAAATGGTCCAAATAATAAATCATTGTTTTTCTTTACCTGATTCGTAATGAATGGTAGGATGGTGCTATTGGTATAATGATAGGGGCCTGGTTCACCTGCTGATAAATAACCTGGAGCCCAGGTTAAATCATACCCATGCCAAGTTCCGTTAGTTGTGTGCAAATCAACTACCATTTGTGGGTCCCAGGCATTTAGAATATTAGCAACCATGGCCTTGGTTTCTGGGGTCTCCATTTTCATGCCATCTCTATTTAAATCTAGCCCTTGTCCGTTTTCTCTGATTCCTGTTTCGAGTGGGCTATTCTCTTGAGATGGCCTTAATCCCTTTGCAAATTGGTCGTTCCCATCTGTATTATAAATAGGTACAAATACAATGATTTGTTTACTGAGCAAGTGCGATAAGTTTCCCAATAAAATATCACGCATCAACATCATACTCACTTCTTTGCCTTCCACTTCTCCGCCATGAATATTGCCTTGAATATACACAACAGGTTTTCCTGATTGCTTTGCTTGTTCTGGATTATTGACTGCTGGATTTGCTAAAACCGCATAGGGTATATCTTTTCCTAAGTTACTTTTACCTATTGAACCTACCTGAATAAAGGGGCTCATAGTTTTAATGGTATTTAAAAACTGCATTACATCTGCATACGAAGATGTTTTTTCAAAATTAGATTTCTCGGGAGTGATCATTAACGCCGCTGGAAATGATGCAGGTTGTTGTGCAATTGCACTGATTGAAACACAAATTGAGAGTATAAAAGCTATTTTTTTCATGGTCGTTTATTACACATGAAAAGTACTGCAAACATTTTTTAGAATTGACTTGAAAAAATAAAAAAGAAAATAAATTTGGAAAAACTAAAAAGTTTAGTAAATTGCGCTAAAAGTATTAGTTATGTCAAACGCTGGAAAGAATTTACGGTATCTGCGCAAACTGCGGGGCTGGACCCAGGAAGAGTTTGCCAACAAGCTAAAAATTAAACGCTCATTGGTTGGTGCTTATGAAGAAGAAAGAGCTGAGCCAAAACTAGAAGTAATGGAACAGGTCTGCAGTATTTTTAAGCTTACATTGGAAGATTTTCTATTTAAGGACCTTACTGAAACAACGGGTGGTTCTTATTTGGATAGAAGACGCCAATTAAAAATGGTTTCAGAATCCAATGAAATTCGATTCGTTTCTGTTAAAGCTGCAGCAGGTTATATGACTGGTTATGCAGACCCTGAGTTTGTTGACGAGCTGAATACTTTCACATTGCCTATGTTGGCACCAGGTCAATATAGGGCATTCGAAATAATGGGTGATTCTATGTTGCCCACACCAAGTGGTAGTGTTATTGTAGGTGAAAAAGTAGAAGACTTAGATGATTTAAAAAACAGTAATACTTATGTTGTTTTATCTCGTAATGAAGGGGTTGCTTACAAACGAGTAATGAAGAACAATCGTTTAAAGAATAAAATTACATTGATCAGCGATAATCCTCAATACGAACCTTATAATGTAAGTGCTGAAGATGTATTAGAAATTTGGAAAGCAGTATATATTTTACAAAAAGCCAATGCTGCTCCTGTTTGGGACGTAAATCAATTAGCTGGAATGGTTAACAATTTACAGGAACAAGTAAGTACACTCAAGAAGAAGTTAAACTAGCATGAGCAAAGACCATCATTATAAAGTAGCTATAAAGTGGACTGGTAATTTAGGTACCGGAACAAGTAATTATAAAAGTTATTCGCGAAATCATATGATTCAGGTGGAAGGGAAGCCTCCTATTGAATCTAGTTCTGACCCTGCATTTAGGGGTGATCCCAATCGGTATAATCCAGAAGAAATGATGGTTGCTGCTTTGTCCTCATGCCATATGCTTTGGTACTTGCATTTCTGTGCTGAAGCTGGAATTATTGTCACTTCTTATATTGACTTTGCAGAGGGTACAATGGTTGAGGATCAGTCAGGGAGTGGAAGGTTTACAGAAGTAATTTTAAAGCCTTCCATTTCATTGGCTAATATGCAAATGATGGATCAAGCAAACGCTTTGCACGCCAAAGCCAATCAATTTTGTTTTATTGCCAATAGTTGCAATTTCCCGGTTAAGCATCAAGCTGTTTACAGTATTGGCTAGTCGTAAAAGTCGGCAGCTGATCTAAATGTATTGCAATGCGCTTCTACTATTGTTCTAACATCGGGTGAATAACCGCCTCCTAGTGCCACTGTTACAGGTATCTGGTGTTTCTTTAATTGGTCAAATACTATTTCATCCCTTTGTTTGCATTCTGCCATGCTTACTTGAAGTTTGCCAAATTTGTCTGTTTCTAGAATATCTACGCCAGATAAATAAAATGCAAAATCTGGTTTTTCTTGATTGATGAGTTTGGGTAATATTTCATTCAGGATAGCTAAATATTCGGATCCAGTTGTACCATCTTTTAATCCAATATCTAAATCGGATTTTTCTTTGTGAAATGGATAATTATGAGCGCCATGCATGCTGAAAGTAAATACCCTTTCTTCATTTTCCATTAATTTGGCCGTTCCATTGCCTTGGTGAACATCTAAGTCAATAATCAATATTTTTTTGCTCATTTGTTTTCGCAACAAATAATTGGCTGCAATTGCCATATCATTCAATAAACAAAACCCTTCGCCTTTATCTGCAAATGCATGATGCGTTCCTCCTGCTACGTTTAGTGCTACGCCAGATTCTAAAGCATAGGTGCAAGCATCAATGGTGCCTTGTGTGATGATTAATTCTCTTTTTGTTAATGCTGGTGATTGAGGAAAACCAATTTTTCTTTGTTCAGATGGGCTTAATTGTTGATTCAGTAATTTATTTAAATAAACCTTATCATGTGTATATAAAATAACTTCTTCATTGCATATACCAGGGGTGAAAAAATGTTCTGTAGTATAAGTTCCTTCATACATTAATTGTTCAGGAATCAATTGATACTTTAACATCGGAAATCGGTGATTCTCGGGCAACGGAAGTGCATATATAGGGTCAAATGCTATTTTAATCATGCTAGTTTAATAATGTTTTCATTCGCAATAGCGTATACCTGGTCTTGTTTTTTGGGCTTTACAATAGCCAAGCCACTAAACTTGCTAAAAGCAGGAAGTATGCATTGATTGTCTTTGAAATAAAAACAAGGGAATCGAAGAGATTGTTTACCTATGCCTTTCATTAGTATTCCGGGGTGAACATGTCCTGAAAAAAGAAATGCATCTTCTGTTAATGGGATATTTTTTTCCGCAGGATCATGTTGAAAGTAAAACTGTCCAATTGCATAAAATTGTTTTATTAATTGAATTCCTGCGTTTGCATACCAGTTATCTCCTAATATATCATGATTCCCTTTTATTAGAGTGATTTGTAAAGACCTAAAGTCATTTTTCCATTTTAAAAACAAGCTATGTTCTTCATTATCGGTACTATGAAAAAAATCACCTACTACTAATATTCGTTCAGGTTTTAATGCTGTTGCTAAACTAAAAAATCGTTGTAAATCTTCTTTGTAAACCTGCTGTGGTACTGCAATTCCACTTTTTCTAAAATGACCAGTTTTACCAAAATGGGTATCTGAAACAATCATTGTTTTTTCTTCTTCCCAATAAATACTTCTTTGGGCAGATAACCAAAAATGTTGTTTATTAATGATATGTAGTAAAGAAATATTCATTGGTTACTAAGATAGCTGTTGTTGCATCTTTTTAATTCGGTCTTCTAGTTTTTCAGAAGAAAGATTATTTCTATTTAACCCATCAACAACTATAGGAAAGGAGAGGGGTGTTAGTTTTTCGGGAAAACGCAATACAATGGAACTCTCTGCAATTCTTTGCAACGCTAATCTTAATCTTACTTCATCCATTTGTTGTTCAAGCACTTCATTATAAGCTTGTCTTAGTAAAATATTGTTTCGATCAAATTCTTCAAATACTTTAAATAATAATGAAGCGGATGACTGTATATGCCTTGCCTTGGTTTTTTCTCCAGGCATACCTTGAAAAATCAATCCTCCAATTACAGCAATATCCCTAAACTTTCTTTTAGCCATTTCAGTATTGTTGATACTCTGTTGTATATGTTGCAATAATTGATTGGTACTAAATAATTCTCTAACATTACTGTCATCAACCGGAATAGGGGAATCACTTAATAATTCAAACCCATAATCGTTCATTGATATTGAAAAACTCATGGGTTGAATTTGCGCTATCCTGTAAGCTAAAATAGCACTTAGTGCTTCATGTACTTGCCTGCCTTCAAATGGGTAAACCAATAAATGAAATCCATCTTTGTCTTCTATTTGTTCAATCAGTAATTCATTGTGTAGTGGGATATGCGATAACTCCTTTTGAAGTTTAAAGAGATGGATTAAACTTGTCAATTCTATTCCAGCTTGAGGAGTTAGTGCTTCCGAAAATGTCCTTCTTAAAACAGCGCCTAAATTTGCCGTCAAACTCATTCTTCCGCCCATCCATGCAGGTATTAGCGATTTTTTTGCAGTTGATTTTTTTACCAGTACAGTCATTTCTTTTATCATCACTAATTCTACATTTCTACCAGCTAAAGTGAACACATCTCCAGGAACTAATCTGCTGATAAAATACTCTTCAATTACACCAATATAACCCCCACTTAAGAATTTTACTTTCAGCATTGCATCACTTACAATAGTGCCAATATGCATTCGATGGCGCATGGCAATTCTTCTATTGGTTATTTTATATTTGCCGTCAATAATTTCCACTTTTTTATAGTCGTCGTAAGCTTGTAATGCATTACCTCCTGTAGTAATATGCTGCAATAATTCTTGCCATT
>JBKBWE010000386.1:0-2034 GCA_046289145.1 Sediminibacterium sp. | reverse complement strand
CTCCCCAAGTAAATCCACCTCCAAATGCTGCTAAAACAATATTGTCTCCTTTCTTTAATTGTTTTTCCCAATCCCATAAACAAAGTGGTAAAGTTGCTGCAGTAGTATTGCCATACTTCTGAATATTAATCATCACTTTTTCTTTAGGTAATCCCATGCGATTGGCGGTAGCATCTATGATTCTCAAATTGGCTTGATGTGGTACGAGCCAAGCTATATCATCTGCTGTTAAATTGTTTCGCTCTAATAATTCGGCACTTACATCGGCCATGCCTTTCACCGCAAATTTGAAAACTGCTTGTCCTTCTTGGTATGCAAAGTGTTCCTTAGCCATTACTGTTTCTACAGTTGCGGGCTTTAATGATCCACCTGCTTTCATATGTAAATATTGTCTGCCACTCCCATCGCTGCGCAAGATGCTGTCTTTCACCCCTACTTCTTCTTCGGTAGGTTGTAATAGAATGGCACCAGCTCCATCTCCAAAAATAATGCAGGTAGCCCTATCGGTATAGTCTATGATTGCACTCATTTTGTCTACTCCAACTACAATTACATTTTTATAACGGCCACTCTCAATAAACATGGTTCCTGTAGTAACTGCATATAAAAAACCACTACATGCTGCACTCATATCAAATCCCCAAGCATTGGTTGCGCCCAATTTATCGGCAATGATATTGGCTGTTGCCGGAAATACCATATCAGGGGTAACCGTTGCACATATGATACAATCTATATCTGTTGGGGCTAAATTTTTCTTGCGAAGAATTTCTTGTATAGCAGGAACTGCCATATCGCTGCTGGCTTTGCCTGGTTCTTTTAAAATTCGTCTTTCTTCAATGCCTGTTCTAGTTCTTATCCATTCGTCGTTGGTATCTACCATTTTTTCTAAATCGAAATTGGTCAACTTTGTTTCGGGAACATATCCTCCCACTGCGGTAATAGCTGCGCTTCTTTTATTCATTTATTATAGGGGTTATATAAAGGGTTGAAGGTACGGCTAATTGCTTTCTTTTTGCTATTTTCGTCTCAATTATGATAGCTTTTGTTCGTGGTCAATTTGCAGTTAAAACACCTGCCCGTGTTGTGGTAGATGTGAATGGAGTAGGGTATGATCTTCAAATTAGCTTAAATACCTTTTCTGCTATTAGCAATAAAGAGAGCGGGCAATTATTTACTTATTTGCATATTACCGAGAATTCGCATACCCTTTTTGGTTTTGCTGAATTGTCTGAGAAAGACCTTTTTTTACAATTGATTAGTGTATCTGGGGTAGGGGCTTCTACTGCCCGTATGATGTTGTCTGGTATGAAGCCCGAAGAAATAACCCGAGCCATTGTTCAAGGAAACACCAAACAACTAGAAGGAATCAAGGGAATTGGTAAAAAATCGGCCGAAAGATTGATTGTAGAACTAAGGGATAAACTGGCTAAACAGCACAATGAAAATATTTTACCCGGATTTGTTACCCCGCAAATAGATTCGGATGCAATAAATGCCTTAATTTCATTGGGCATTGGTAGAGTAATGGCTGAACAAGCCATTAAGAAGACCATGCAAACATCCCCCGAAAACAGTTCATTAGAAGAAATTATTAAACTAGCACTCAAAAACCTATAGCCATCGAATTGAGCTTTACTTAACCAAGCGGGACTGTTGTTGAAGTATTCCTACTCTATTGTGTTTTTTTGTTTGACCATTTTGTGGTGTACTAATTCTTTTGCCCAAACGAAAGATAGTTTACGTTTTCCTATTCAAGATAGAAGAGGAGATGCCATGAGTGCGCCCAATAAAAATCCTTTTGATATTAAAGACACTGGATTAGTAAAAAGAAAAACAGAGTACGATCCTAAAACCCGGTCTTATTTTGTTAGTGAAAAAATTGGTAATATTTGGTACCGAAAACCTGCTGCCATTTCTTTTGAAGATTTTTGGAAACTAGAAGCTAAAAAATCGGAGAACGATTATTTTAAGAAAAGGGCGGATGCACTTTCTTTATTAAATCAAAAAACAAATCGACCGCCTTTACAAACC
>JBKBWE010000385.1:0-2040 GCA_046289145.1 Sediminibacterium sp. | reverse complement strand
AGGCTATGCCAGCAAGGCATCCGCCAAGAACGCGATCGAATCGATCAAGAAGAACGGCCCCGAAGCGCCGATCGTGGACACCACGACCGAAGGCTGAGGCCGTCTGTTGAGCTTTCCGGCACGGAGAGCTGGCTGCCGAAGCAATTGACGGGAAGGGTGGCGGGACACGCGATAGGGGGCGAACCCTGTCCTTTTTCCGCCCCCTCTGCGAGCGTGCATTCCTAAAATTACGGCATCAATATCTTTCGTTATTCTGTTTTCGTCCCATCCTATTGTTGCTGGTAGAAGTCCTTTAGCTACCAGCCTTGATTTTGATGGTTCAAAAATTTCATCATCCGATCCGGAAACTTTATATCCTTTCGAATGGAGCGCTAGAGCCAGATTATGCATAGCACTACCACCAATTGCAATTAAATGAATTCGCATAGTACTTTAATTTATCTCAAATGTATTGAACTACCAAGAATAACCTTTAAAAGATTTTCTAAACTTATTAATATTCAGGTGTGAATTATTGAAAGGTAGTAATAGAAATTCTTCAAAATAAATTTACCTATTTTTTACTTAACACTAAAGACTTACACCTAATCTCCCAATTGCTCTTTTACTAAATAGCTTATAAACTAATTAGCAATTTCTTCTCTGAGTTGCTTAAAATATTTAGCAGAATGTATCAATCGCGATCCGTACCATGAAAACATTTCGCCATCTACTAATTTTACAACTGCATTAGGGCATATATTTTTAAAATACGCAATATGTTTTTCTTTAAAAGGGTAGGGTTCGGAGGAAAGTAATATTATTTCCGGTGATAATGTTTTGATTTGTTCAGCAGTTATCGTCGGATACCTGTTTTGATTGGCCAGTAGATTGATGAAGCCACAGCGGGTTAACATGTCGTGAATAAAAGTATCTGAACCAACACTCATGTAGGGGTCTTTCCAAATCAGGTACAAACAGGTTTTGCCTTTATTATTTAAGGTTTTTTTTTCCAGAGCTTCAAATGCTTTTTTTGTTTTTACTAAAATATCATTGGCAGGAGCAGTCCGGCCAGTAATATTTCCCAGGTGATCTATCATTTCAAAAGCATCTTCAAGGGTATTGATATCGCTGGTCCATACAGGAGCGATTGTTCTTAGTGCTTCCACCTGTTCTTTTACATTCTCTTCTTTATTCGCAATAATCAGATCAGGCTTTAAAGCGGCTACCCGTTCTGGTTTTACATCTTTGGTACCACCAATACGGTTCTTATTGCGAAACCATGTATTGGGGTGGATGCAAAATTTAGTGATACCAACTACTTCGGCTTCAAGTCCTAAGTCGGACAATAGCTCCGTTTGGGAAGGCACCAGCGAAACAATTCTCTTTGGCTCTGCAGATAATTCAATAGTGTGACCTGTCTGATCGGTGTACAGAAACATATTGCAAATTACAGAAGATCAGAGAAACTTGTCAGGAACTTTGGATGCTGTTTATGATAATGGGTAGGCTACTATCAGTTGGCGCATAGGTTTTCTCAACCAGTTTTTTCAAACCCGAGTACATGGCATTGGCTTCAGGGGTGAGGTAGGCAGAGAAAAATGTAGTGAGTGTGACTAATACCTGTACCGATATGTTAACAGGTTTTTCCAGATTCGTTTTCATGCCACAAACTTACTTTAGTATTTATAACCTAATATATCAGATATGGTTATTGATTATAACTAAAAGTTATAGATTTTTTCGGCAATTTTAATCAGTGTTCTGTTTAGTTCACTGTTTTCGCCTTTGCGTTCAATAAAATAGAAATTTCGTTCAATCTGTAATCCGTTAAAATGTATTTCCACTAATTCGCCTTGTTCCAATTCTTTTAATACGGAGCGTTGCGGCAGGAAACCCAGTAAGTCAGATTCAATCAGAAAATTTTTAAGCGCTTCTGTTCCGCCTAATCTGGCTTTTACCTGTAAGTTGTTCATCTTAATTTTTTTCTTCTCCAGCGATGCTCTCAAAGCGGAAAGTGTTCCGCTTCCAACTTCTCTAAGAGCAAGGGGCAGATTTTTT
>JBKBWE010000087.1:0-9653 GCA_046289145.1 Sediminibacterium sp. | reverse complement strand
AAGAGAAGTAACGATGATTACAAAACGCTCAAACCACATACCTATATTCACTATGATGCTCATGAAGAAGGTAACAAAAATGTTTCTTCTCATTTTGCGGAACCAGAAAATTTGAGGGCTTAATACATTACAAGCCATCATACCCCAATAGCTCCAACCATAAGGTGAGAACAAGTAAGCACGGCTGTACCAGAATGTGTATCCTTCGTATTTATTTTGGCTATACCAACCCATGAACAATTCTGTTAGGTAAGCAATACCTACAATTGAACCGGTTAATACAATTACTTTATTCATTGCTTCTATGTGACCGATGGTTACATAGTCTTCCATTGCAAATACCTTACGAACAATAATCATTAGGGTTTGCACCATGGCAAATCCAGAGAAGATTGCACCCGCAACGAAGTATGGAGGGAAGATGGTGGTATGCCATCCAGGAATAACAGATGTAGCGAAGTCAAAAGATACGATCGTGTGAACCGATAGTACCAGCGGCGTACTTAATCCCGCCAAAACCAATGAAAGACTCTCATGACGTTGCCAATGTTTGGTAGAACCAGTCCAACCAAAAGAAGCAATACCATATAAACGCTTACGTAACTTAGTAAATGCACGGTCTCTTACTGTAGCAAAGTCAGGAATTAATCCAGAGTACCAGAATAAAAGAGATACCGTAAAATAAGTAGATATCGCAAACACGTCCCACAACAATGGAGAGTTAAAGTTAACCCATAATGGACCGCGAGAGTTAGGGTAAGGCAATACAAAGAATGCCATCCATACTCTACCCATATGGAAGATAGGGAACTGACCCGCACACATTACCGCGAAAATAGTCATCGCTTCTGCAGCACGGTTTACACCCGTTCTCCATCCTTGACGGAATAACAATAAGATTGCAGAAATCAAGGTACCGGCGTGACCAATACCAACCCACCAAACGAAGTTGGTGATATCCCATCCCCAACCCACTGT
Organism: Sediminibacterium sp.; assembly: GCA_046289145.1. GTDB lineage: Bacteria > Bacteroidota > Bacteroidia > Chitinophagales > Chitinophagaceae > Sediminibacterium. The sequence continues at coordinate 8,675 of JBKBWE010000087.1, read as the reverse complement.
TTTATTTAGGTTCCACTGACCTATACCATAAGTTACTTCACGGTATACGCTATAGACACCAAACATGAGTAAGGCAACAGCAATATAAAAACCTACATACCATAATTTGGTAGGCTTGGCTTCAATAGGGCGAACTATGTCTTCTGTTACCTGTTTGTATGTTTTATCTCCATACACCAGTGGTTCCCTGAGCTGTGATTCGTACTTTAAATGCATCTGTTCTTATTTTGGTCCTTGATCTGCCCGAGGGCAGCATCTGGTTATTTCAATTGCTTAATAATTATCCGTGTGCTTTTTCTGTTTTTGCTTCAGCAGCTTCGTGATGAGGCATTTCATCGGTGTTTCTCACTTTAGCTAGATAAGTCACTCCTGGTAATACGTGTAACATTTCTAGCACATAGAACTGACGATTAGGATTTTCTTGTCTTGCAATGGTGATAGCACTTTCTTTGCTGTTGGCGTTACCGAAAGTTATAGCATTGGTAGGGCAAGCTTGTTGACAAGCTACTTTAACATCGCTATCGCTTAAAGGACGGCTGTCTTTCTTAGCTTTTAACTTACCTTCTTGTAAACGCTGAACGCAGAAAGAACATTTTTCAATAACCCCTCTAGCACGAACAGTAACATCGGGATTCAATACCATTCTAGTTAAGTCGTCGTTCATATCTAGAACAACGTCGTTTACAATACCTTTTTGGTTATCGCCAAAGCTATCAGAACCTGTGTAATCGGCCCAGTTAAAACGACGCACTTTATAAGGACAGTTGTTGGCGCAATATCTTGTGCCAATACAACGGTTATAGGTCATTTGGTTTAAACCTTCACTGCTGTGATTGGTTGCAGCAACTGGACAAACGTTTTCACAAGGAGCGTTGTCGCAATGCTGACACATCAATGGTTGGAAAACCACATTAGGATTTTCTAAATCACCACTATAGTAACGATCAATACGCAACCAATGCATTTCATGACCACGTAATACTTCTGGCTTACCTACTACTGAAACGTTGTTTTCTGCATTACATGCAACCACGCAAGCACCACAACCAGTACATGTATTCAAGTCTACGCTCATTCCCCATTTAATACCTGGTCTTTCAAACACAGGATATAGGGTTCCTTGAGATTCAAATTTTTCTAAACCACCCCAAGGTTTTAATTCCTTGTCACGCTCTTCGCGAATTTCAGTTGGGTGATGCTTATATGCAGCTAAGCTTAATTCTTTTACTACTTCCGTACGATTTCCTTGTTCTGTATCGTAGCGGCTATGTGTTTGAGTTAATGCTACTGGATAAGTTTCATCGGTAAGTGTTAAGCTAACTTCACCATTAGAGAAGTTAACAGAAGAACCACTTAAAGAGGCTAATGCAAAAGCATTCTTACCTACACCAGCAGCAGATTTACCTACTTTTTCGCTGCGGCCGTAACCTACTGCAATACCTACTGTGTCAGGATGTGTTCCTGGTACAATTAAGGCCGGTAATTCAATTGATTGTTGACCCACAGTAATCTTCACTACTTTCTTAGGAGGGTTCACCTCATAAGCATCCGCTTGACCACCGTTGCTGATATCTATCCCTAATAAAGTTTTAGCCATTGCTGGAGAAACAACTAAATAGTTATCCCAAGTAGCTCTTGTTACTGGATCTGGTAATTCTTGTAACCATGGGTTACTTGCACCTTGACCAGCACCTATTCCCACTTTCTCGTATAATACCAATTCAACTTTACCACCTTTCTTCGCAGAAGAAGCAGCTGCCAATGCACCCGCAACTGCACCGCCATTAAAGCTTCCAGGCTTAGTAGCTGATTCACCTAAAGCAACTACACCATCTTGTAAAGCTTTGTCCCAACCATTCACACCGCCCAATTTAGCCGACCAGAAATTCTTTAAATAAGCTAAATAGTCTTCAGTTGCACCACTCCACTTTAATAGACTGTCTTGCCACTGACGGGTTTTGAATAAAGGATAAATGGTAGGTTGTATAAATGAGAAGTGACCTGTTTTTGCTTCCGCATCACCCCAGCTTTCTAAGAAATGATTATCAGGCAAAACGAACTTACATAATTCAGCAGTTTCGTCTACTTTACCTGCAAATGATACTGTTGTTTTAACCTTTGCTAAACCAGCTTTAAACTGGTCAGCAGCAAACCAACTATATGCAGGGTTTGCACCATGAATTAATAAAGTTCCTACAGAACCAGCATTCATATCGGCAACTAGTTGTGCAAAATCTGCATCAACACCAGCACGTGTATGTAATAAAACACCCCAGTTGATAGTAGAACCACCAGCACCAATGGCGTTATTAATTGCATTAACGATAATTTGAACATTTACATCATTGCTTCCCGCAACAACTAGTGCCGCACCTTTATGTGCATTCAATGCTTTTGCAGCAGCTTCAACACCTGCTTTCAATTTTGCATCTGCAATACCAGTTACACCAGTACCATTAACTGCACTTAATAAAGCAGCAGCAATTGCAAGGGTTTCAGAAGGACGGTGTAAATATTTTTCGTCTGCGTTAGATCCAGTTAATGAAGCAACAGATTCAAATTGAATATGCTTGCTCATACTTGGATTCTTTTCGTCTAATTTTTTACCAGTTGCATATTGTTTAGAAAATTCAACTGGATTTAACCAAGTACCTAAGAAATCTGCACCTAAGCTTACAATGGCTTTTGCATTTTCAAAATGGTAAGAAGGTATTCCACGAACACCATAAGTAGCTTCGTTTGCTAACAACATAGCACTATAAGAAACTGCATCATAAGTAACATGCTTGCTTCCTGGATATTTAGCCAAGAATTGCGCAATAACTGCTTTAGTAGATGGAGAATTAATAGTACTGGTTAATAAAACAATATTTCCGCCCATTTGAGCAGCAACTGCTTTATCAGCAGCTTCAAAAGTTACTTCCTTACCATCAATGGTAGGGAAACGCAAACGTGAAGTATCATATAAATCAAGTACCGATGCTTGAACACGAGCAGAAGTACCTCCTTTAGTAATTGGACAAAGATCGTTTCCTTCAATTTTTATTGGACGACCATCACGCACTTTAGCAAGAATACTAACTGTATCTCCATCTTGTACATAAGTGGTTGCATAGTATTTAGAAATACCAGGCACAACGTCTTCGGGCTTATTGGCAAACGGGATGGCCTTTTTTACAGGCATTTCACAACTTGCTGCAGCTGCGGCAGCTGCTGTACTGAAACCTAAATATTTCAAGAAGTCGCGACGGGGAGCCTTTGCTTCGAGAAAGCTTTTGCTTTCATCTTCTACAATAGGTAGTTCTTCATTGAATTCGTCTTTTACATCCTTGTTAAACGCTGCAGACTGATTCAGCTCTCCAAAACTTTGCCAGTGCTTTTTTTGCTCCATAATTATTGATTAACAGTTGGAAACCGCGAGCGGATTCCACGTTCGAATGATATATTTAAACAACCCTTTTTAAACTTTTAAGAACTAGTAGTGACATTTCTGACACTCTGTACCACCAATTTTTTCAACAGTGATTCCTTTGGTGCTATCGATTTTACCACTCTTTAAATCTGCATGGTATTTTTCGTAGATGCTATAGAAACCATTGTCTTTAAATTGAACTTTAGTTTCGCGGTGACAGTTAACACACCAGCCCATGCTTAGATCGGTAAATTGTTTTACTTCACCCATTTTCTGAATTTCACCATGACAAGTTTGACAAGCAACTTGACCCGCTTTTACGTGTTGAGCGTGGTTAAAATAAACGTGATCAGGTAAGTTGTGGATACGAACCCACTCAATTGGTTTTGCCTTATTTGGATCCCAAGGTTTGCCTTCTTCAAAACCAGCATATTTGTACAATTTCTTGATTTCTGCAGTACCATCTACTTCTTCACCAGCTTCATTGTACATTTTTTCTCCTTTGTACTCATTAATGGCTTGGTGACAGTTCATACATACATTCACTGATGGAATAGTAGCTTGTTTTCCTTGAGCTGCGCCTGTATGACAATATTGACAGTTGATTTGGTTGGTACCAGCATGAACTGCGTGAGAGTAATAGATAGGTTGTTCTGGTTGATAGTCTTGGCTTCTACCGTAAGCCATTGCACCTTTTGTAGTTAAATAACCTCCCACTACAAATAACACTACTGTTACCATTGCTATATAAGCTTTGTTTCTCCAGAATGGAATTGGCTCTAAAGCAGGTTGACCAGTTTTATCGTCGGCTAATTTTTTAAGATTAGAATTAACCTGCAACATAATTAAAGCAACTACTGCTAAAATCAAGGTTAAAATAACAAACAACAAAGAGTTATCGGCTTCTACATTTGCAGCAGCTCCAGCACCTTCACCAGCTGCAGGTGCTTTTGAAGGATCAGGAACACTATTAATATAAGTAAGAATCGCATCAATTTCCGCATCCTTTAAGGTAGGGAAAGCGTTCATTGCAATCTTGTTGTACTCATTGTACAAGTTATTTGCATAAGCATCTCCTGTTTTAAGGAATGCCGCGCTGTTTCTAATCCAGGAATACAAGTTTTCCTTACTGGACCAACGAGACTCTACTCCTGCAAGGGCAGGACCAGTCAATTTCTTGTGTGGAGCATGACAAGACGCACAATTGGCGCTGAAAAGCGCTTTACCGTCCTGCGCATTGGCGGCTACACTGAAACACAGACTCACAAAAAATAAAAAAGCGGCAATGCTGGCTTTTGCTATGGATCTAGACAATATCATATGCACAACGATGGTTCTGGTGTGGAAAAATATCCTTAAACGGAGGCAAAAATATGATAGGATTGTGACAATTACGCAATAGGGAAAAAATTTTTTTATCCATATGCCACTTAATTTTCAATGAGTTCAACAAATCAACCTATTTCAATTGTCATGAAATGGTTAAAAAAAGTTCTAAAAAACATTTCAAATCAAATCATTTGAATAAAATGAACTTTTTAAAGCACTTTTGCAGCCATGCTGCATCGTTTAAAAAATAAATGGCAAGTAAGCTGGCTTCAGTTTACCCTCATCTTTACCACATTCGCATTAGGTGGCAGCTTGTGTGGATTTCTAGGAAGACAATTACTCTCTTTTACCAATTTAGAGCGAGGGATCATTTATTTTATCATTTATGTAATTGTAGTTACCATACTTTGGCCATTTTGTGTTTTATTGGTAAGTGTCCCATTTGGTCAATTCAGCTTTTTCAAGCGATATTTAGGCAGAATCAAGGAAAAAATGACCAAAAAACAGTAAAACATGGTAAAACTGGCCATTTTTGCATCAGGTGCAGGATCCAATGCAGCCAAAATAATTGAACATTTTGCCGGAAACAAGGCAGTTATAATCAACCTAATTGTTTCCAATAAAAAAGAAGCAGGGGTTTTGGGGATTGCAGCCGCCGCTCATATAGACACCCTTATCATTAATCGAAGCTCGTTTTATGAAACAACCGATTGCGTGAACGAACTCAAATGGAGAGGAATTGATTTTATTGTTCTTGCTGGATTTCTTTGGAAAATTCCTGAAACATTAATTGAAGCATACCCGAATAGAATCATTAATATTCATCCTGCTTTATTACCCAACTATGGTGGCAAGGGGATGTATGGAAATTTCGTACATGAAGCGGTGATTGCAGCTGGAGAAAAAGAAAGTGGCATCACCATTCATTATGTGGATGCGCATTACGATGAAGGCGATATTATTTTTCAAGCCAAATGCAGCATAGAACCTACGGATACCCCATCTAGTTTAGCTACCAAAATTCATGCATTGGAGCATACGCATTTTCCAGTAGTGATTGAAAATTTGTTGAAAAAATTAGCCTAATTCTTTTTCCATGTAAACCACTTCAGGCAAGGGATTGTGGTAATATGCAGTAGTGATGTCAAACCCATGTTTGAGGTATAAATGTATAGCAGCTTGTAATCTTTCTAAAGTATCTAATTTCATTTTTGAATAGCCCAATCTTTTTGCTTCTTTGATTATTTCTACAACCAATGCATCTCCAATTTTATATTTCCTAAATGCTGGTTGTACATACAATCTTTTCATTTCACAAACGCCCTCCTCCGGTAGTTGTTGTAATGCAACACTGCCCACAGCAACACCATTAAAATAAGCTAATAAAAGACTGCCATGAGGTGGGCCATATTTTTTTAAGGGATCTTTCAACTCGGCCTCAAAGCTTTGAAAACAAAGGTCTACCGCCAATTCATCAGAATACTCTTTAAACAAATGCCGGGCTGTTTCCAGCTCGGCACCTTCTGTAGTAATATGTTTAATTTGAAGCATGATTATCCTGGCATGCGAGAAATATATTTCTCTACTTCTTTAATTTGATCAACCACTTGTTTAGTGGTAGGCTTACAAGCTTTTGCTCTTCTAAAATAATCTTTTGCAGCCCTGAATTCCCTTTTATTCATAAAGATTTGACACATGCTAATGTATGCAACCGCTTCACTTTCTTTATCTGCAATACCTGCTCTAATAGCTGCCCTAATATAGCTCTCACCTTGCTTAAGGTCTCCACGTTGCATGCTCATCATTCCTAATTGAAGTTTGTTGGCTCCTTCTGCTTCAGGCATAGGCGATCCTAATTCAGAACTTTTCTTCAAATGCTTTTCGGCACTATCAAAATCTTGCTTCATCATGGCCATATTGCCCTTAATGGTATAGTAAGTTGAACGTACGGGTTTGTACAATAAATTAGGATACCAAACTGTGTTGAGAATACGCTCTACTTCTTCCATATCTCCTCTTTCCATTGGTTCTTGAATTAATCTCAATGGGCCAATAAAAAAGTGACTAGCCAATCCAATTACTCCAACAAAATAAAGGATAAAAGCAGGCCAGAAACCACTGGAGTAATTGACGCCAACAGCGGCTACCAAGGCCAAAAGGCTTAGCCAGAAACGATACTTAATAATAGTATTATAAAACTTCATGATGTTAATTTGGGGGGCAAAGATAGGCCTTATCAACCATTGGGCAAGAGTGATTAGCAATTGACTTTTGCGCCTTAACTTCATCAAAATCTTTTGTATGCAAAAAATGCTGCTTGCCATTTTGAGTCTTTTGTTCATGACTGCAGTTGGCGCTCAAATTACCCCTTCGCCATTAGTTAAAGAAGGCCAAGGCCCCTATACCCAATTAATCTTGAGAGGGGCAATGGTCATTAATGGCACAGGTTCTCCTGCCTATGGACCAGTTGATATTATCATTGAGAATAATAAGATTGTTCGTATTGCCAATGTAGGTAATCCAGGCATGCCTATAGACCCTAAATCTAGACCTGCACTTAAAGCAGGAGGAAAAGAAATTGATTGCAGTGGCAAATATGTTTTACCAGGGTTAATTGATATGCACGGTCATATTGGAGGCAGAGCCCAAGGCACCCCAGCAGAATATGTGTTTAAATTATGGATGGCGCACGGAATTACTACTATACGTGACCCATCTGCTGGTAATGGATTGGAATGGGTATTAGACCATAAAAAGAAAAGTGCAGCCAATAGCATTACTGCACCTCGCATCCATGCATACACTGCATTTGGTCAAGGCAGCAAAAGCCCCATCATCAATGCCGAACAAGCAAGGGCATGGGTAAATGAAAATGCAGCTAAAGGAGCAGATGGAATTAAATTTTTTGGTGCATCGCCAGAAGTGATGGATGCAGCAATAAGAGAAAATAAAAAATTGGGATTAAGAAGTACAGCGCATCATGCACAATTAGATGTAGCAAGATGGAATGTAGTACAGTCTGCAAAAGCAGGTATGACCAGCATGGAACATTGGTATGGTTTACCAGAAGCCATGTTAGAAAATGGCACATTGCAAAACTATCCAGCCGATTATAATTACAATAACGAACAACATCGTTTTGAAGAAGCAGGAAAGCTGTGGAAACAAGCAGCAGCGCCTTATAGCGAGAAATGGAATAAAGTAATGAATGAATTAATTGCTGCAGACTTCACATTAGATCCTACGATGAATATTTATGAAGCCAACAGAGATTTGATGCGTGCGCGCAGAGCAGAATGGCACGAAGATTATACACTCCCTTCTCTTTGGAAATTTTATGAACCAAGCAGGGTATCACACGGATCATATTGGCATAGCTGGGGAACAGAACAAGAAATAGAATGGAAAAACAATTACAAATTGTGGATGACATTTATTAATGAATATAAAAATAGAGGAGGAAGAGTTACAGCTGGATCAGACAATGGATTCATTTATCAATTGTATGGATTTGGATTTGTAAGAGAATTAGAATTGTTACGCGAAGCGGGATTTCAGCCGCTAGAAGTGATACGCGCTGCAACCATGCACGCATCACAAGCATTAGGAGTAGACAAAGAATTGGGCACCATAGAACCAGGCAAGTTAGCAGACTTATGTGTGGTAGATGGTAACCCTTTAAAGAATTTACAATACTTCTATGGCACAGGGGCTATTGAATTAAATGACCAGAATGAAATCATTCGTAAAGGCGGAGTAGTCTACACCATCAAAGACGGAATTGTTTATGATGCTAAGAAACTATTAGCCGATGTAAAAGAAATGGTGGATGCAGCGAAGAAAGGCATCTTCGGAAGTGGTAATACTGGTAGTATTATCCCACCGATGTCGGATGGCAATTACGTCTTAGTGCTATCTGTTGGTGCTGCACGTG
>JBKBWE010000384.1:0-2048 GCA_046289145.1 Sediminibacterium sp. | reverse complement strand
TTTGGTCTTCATTTTGGGTTAAAGTATTTATGAGATTATGAACTGTTAATTTATCATCTACAATATCTAATTGATTTTCGTAAGGAGAATACTGAACTACTTCTTTCCACCAATCTCTTCTCAGCTGATACCCTTCGGTTTCAAAAATTCGTTCAACTGGCCCCACTGCAAAATCATCTTTTATTTCCAAAATTTCCCCTTGCAACAATTCGTCCAATTCCATGGCTGTTTGCAAAGCTTTTACATTGGCTGTTTCAAAAACAATATGAATCATCTATACTTTTTTTAATCAATTAAATCTAATTCAACTCTAAGGTTATTAATAATAAACTCTTGCCGTTCCATGGTATTTTTGCCCATATAGTATTCTAAGAAATCTTGAATATGATCTCCCTGTTCTAAAATCACTGGTTGCAATCGAATATCTCTTCCAATAAATCGACCAAACTCTTCAGGAGAAATTTCTCCTAAACCTTTGAATCGAGTAATTTCAGGTTTATTGCCTAATTTTTTTGAAGCAGCTTGTTTCTCTGTTTCATCATAACAATAAATAGTTTCCTGCTTATTTCTTACCCTGAATAATGGTGTTTCTAATATATAAACATGTCCCTTTTTAACGAGGTCTGGGAAAAACTGCAAAAAGAAAGTCATCAACAACAACCGAATATGCATACCATCAACATCGGCATCAGTTGCTATAACAATATTGTTATAGCGAAGGCCTTCCAAACCATCTTCAATATTTAATGCATGTTGTAACAAGTTAAACTCTTCGTTTTGATAAACTACTTTTTTGGTCTCCCCAAATGAATTAAGCGGCTTACCCCTTAAACTAAATACTGCCTGGGTATCTACATTTCTGCTTTTGGTAATACTTCCGCTTGCACTATCACCTTCGGTTATAAAGATGGTCGTATCTTTTTGGATGGCAATAAATGCTTCTTTATTTTTTGCAGGTAGCTCATCGTTTAAATGAACCCTACAATCTCGAAGTTTTTTATTGTGCAAATTGGCCTTCTTGGCTCTTTCATTTGCTAACTTTTTAATTCCAGCTAACTCTTTGCGCTCTCTTTCGTTTTGCTCTATTCGCTTTTTAAGAGCATCTGCTGTTGCTGTATTTCTGTGAAGGAAATTATCTAATTCCTTTGCTAAAAAGTCAAGTACAAACGACTTCATACTTTGACCACCTTCTGCAATATTTTGAGACCCTAATTTGGTTTTAGTTTGGCTTTCAAATACAGGCTCTTGCACCCTTACTGAAACCGCTGCAACAATACTTGTTCTTATATCAGATGCGTCATAATCTTTTTTATAAAAATCACGTATCACTTTAACATAAGCTTCTCTAAAAGCCTGCTGGTGAGTACCACCCTGTGTGGTATACTGACCATTTACAAAGGAAAAAATGTCTTCACCATAGTCATTATTATGAGAAAGTGCCACTTCAATATCTTCCCCTTTTAAATGTATTATAGGGTATCTTAATTCATCAGGATTGGTTTTGCGCTGCAATAAATCTAACAACCCATTCTTACTAACATATTTTTTACCATTAAAATGCATGGCAAGGCCAGCATTTAAATAACAGTAATTCCAGAGCTGGTTGTCTAAGTACTCATGTATAAAATGGAAATTCCTAAATACGGTATCGTCGGGAGTAAATACCACCAATGTACCATTAGGTTCATCCGTTTTTACTTCTTTATGGTCTTTTACCAATTCTCCTTTCTCAAATTCTGCGGTCTTGCACTTTCCTTCTCTAAAAGAAGTCACAAGGAAATGACTACTTAAGGCATTTACTGCTTTGGTACCAACTCCATTTAATCCAACACTTTTTTGGAATGCTTTGCTATCATACTTAGCGCCCGTATTTATTTTACTAACAACATCAATTACTTTACCCAAGGGTATACCGCGCCCATAATCTCTTACAGAAACTGTTTTACCCTCAATAGTAAGTTCTACTTGTTTACCATGACCCATGGTATATTCATCAATACAGTTATCAATGACTTCTTTTATTAGCACATAGATTCCGTCGTCTGCTG
>JBKBWE010000383.1:0-2053 GCA_046289145.1 Sediminibacterium sp. | reverse complement strand
GCGGTAGTGAATAACCCCAAATTAATCTTGGCAGATGAACCTACCGGAAACCTCGATTCATCCAATGGTAATGAGGTAATGGAATTACTCACCAATTTGAATGAACAGGGTACAACAATCGTAATGGTAACGCACTCTGAGCACGATGCCAGATATAGTCACCGAATTATTAGAATGCTCGACGGACAAACAGTCATTGAAAATATGCTTGTTTGATCTTAGTAATATTCACCACATAACTAATGCCTTATGCTACAAAATTATTTTATACTTGCCTGGAGAAACCTGTTAAAGAATAAAGCTTTTTCGGTTATTAATATTTCAGGTTTAGCTATTGGCCTGGCTTGTTTTCTTTTGATAGCATTATATGTATCTGACGAGTTAAGTTATGATAGACATTTTCGCAATGGCGCGGATATTTATAGAATCAATTCTGATATATTATTTTCAGGAAATGAATCCAAACTTGCGGTATCAGCTGACCCCATGGGTGAAACCCTGAAAAAAGATTACCCTCAGGTTATTGAATATACCCGCATCTATGCTTCTTCTGGATCAAAACTTGTAAAAAAAGGAAACGATTATATCACTGAAGAACTGGTATGCCATGCAGACTCTACTTTTTTCCGGGTATTCTCTTTGCCATTACTAAGCGGCGACAGAAATACTGCCCTATCTGAACCGAACACCGTAGTTATTTCAGCTACAACAGCGAAAAAATATTTTAATTCTACTGAGGTACTAGGCAAATATATTGAAGCAGACAGAACACCTTATAAGATCACCGCGGTAATGAAGGATATACCGGGGAATACCCATTTTAAGTTTGACATGATCTTCTCCATGAAAAATGTCAATTACCAAATGGGAAATTATTTGAGCCATAATTTTCATACTTATATTCAGTTAAAAGCTGGAACCGATCCAAAAGAATTTGAAAAATACTTTACACAGGTTATTGACAGGTATATTTTACCTCAGGCTAGCCAGTTCATGAATATCAAAAGCATGGACGAATTTAAGCGTGCAGGAAACAACCTTAGCTATTCGCTGATACCACTAAGAGATATTCATTTAAAATCAGATCGATTTCCTGAATTGTCACAGAACGGAAGCATTCAATTTGTGTACATTTTCTCAGCAGTTGCACTTTTTATCCTTTTGATTGCTTGTATCAACTTTATGAACCTAAGTACTGCAAGATCAGCGAACAGAGCAAAGGAAGTAGGTATCAGAAAAGTATTAGGTTCAAATAGATCCAGCCTTATTAAACAATTTTTAAGTGAGTCGATCATAATGGTGATTATTTCTCTTCTGATCGCCATCCTAATTACAATTTTAATACTACCCTATTTTAATGTAGTAGCCGCCAAGCAACTTTCCAGTGCAAGCATTGGAAAAGGCAACATTTTAATCATTTTAGTTTCATTACCTATTGTAGTAGGGATTTTTGCAGGCATATATCCAGCATTTTTCTTGTCGAAATTTCAACCTCTGGCAGTTTTAAAAGGCAATCAACTCGGCAGATTCAAAAAAAGCTGGTTAAGAAATGGATTAGTTGTGTTTCAATTTGCCATATCCATAATACTGATTATAGGCACTTTAGTCATCTACCAACAACTGAACTTTATTCAAAATAAAAAATTAGGATTCAATAAAGAACAAGTGTTATTGGTTAGTGGCATTAATGGATTAAATGAAGGCGCAACTGCCTTCAAAAATGAAGTACTTCAAATTCAGGGAGTAAAGAGTGCCACAATTACAAGTTTTTTACCAGTTTCTTTTTCATCAAGAAGTGATAACACATTCTCAAGCGAAGCTGTTATGAATTCCAAAAACAGCTGGAATATGCAAACTTGGGAAATTGATTACGATTACATCAATACCCTTGGTATGGAAATAATTAAAGGGCGCAACTTCAATCGAGCGTTTGGTACTGACTCTACAGCCATACTTATCAATGAAACCACCGCAGCCATGATAGGTTATAAAGACCCGATTGGAAAACAAATCTATACAAGAGATAACTTTAATGACGGTAATGCAGGTGTCA
>JBKBWE010000086.1:0-9705 GCA_046289145.1 Sediminibacterium sp. | reverse complement strand
TTAATACCTAAGTTAGTTAAAGAAGGATTTAAAGGCACTATATATGCAACTCCAGCAACAAAAGCATTGGCTGAAATTTTATTAGAAGACTCTGCAATCATTCAAAGAGACGACACAAAATTTATTAATAAACGAAGAGCAAAAAAAGGATTGCCGCCTTTTGAACCATTATATGATTTAGAAGATGCAGCGGTTGCTTTGTCACTTTTCAAATTTGTTCATTACAATCATTGGACTAAAATAGACGAAGAAGTATCTATTTGTTTTACAGACGCAGGACATATTATTGGTTCTTCAGCAGTTCATTTAAGAATAATAGAAGATGGTAAAACAAATAAAATTACGTTTAGCGGAGATGTTGGAAGATACAATGATGCAATTCTTCGATCACCAGAATCATTTGATCAAGCCGACTATATAATTTTAGAAAGTACTTATGGTAATAAGTTGCACGATGAGGTTTTTGGCATTACTGATACGATTTTAAAATGGATGATGCATACCTGTGTTGAAAAAAAAGGAAAACTAATTATTCCTGCATTTAGCGTCGGAAGAACACAAGAAATTTTATATGCGCTCAATCAATTAGAAGTAGAGAATCGTTTACCGGCTATTCCTGTATATGTAGACAGCCCTTTAAGCAGAGAAGCAACTGAATTATTAAAACAATTCCCTGAGAATTATAATAAAAGGGTTAAGAAAATAATGGAGCATGATCATGATCCTTTTGACTTTAAAACGTTGAAGTTTATTAAAACTGTAGATGAGAGCAAGCAATTAAATGACAATGATGCACCTTGTGTTATTATTTCTGCTAGTGGTATGGCAGACGCGGGTAGGGTAAAGCACCATATCATGAAGAATATTGATAAAGAAAGAACGACCATTTTAATGGTTGGGTATTGTGATCCATATAGTTTAGGAGGAAGGTTAACTGCTGGTCAAAAAGAAGTAAAAATATTTGGTGAGTTGTATCCTGTGAAAGCAGAGATTGGTGTAATGAGAAGTATGAGTGCACATGGTGATTATGAAGATTTATGTCAATTTTTGTCTTGCCAAAATCCCGAGTTGGTAAGAAAATTATTTTTAGTGCATGGTGAACATGATGTCCAAATTGATTTTGCTGCTCGATTAAGAAGAAAGCATTTCAAGGAAGTAATTATACCGGATATGCATGAAACACATTTATTAGATTAAAAACTTAACTTCATACTGAAATTATTTGCCATGATAACATTAAATATTAATAACACCCCTTACCAGGTAGATGCTAGTGCAGATATGCCCTTATTGTGGGCTATTAGAGATATGGTAGGATTAACAGGAACTAAATTTGGATGTGGTATGGCACAGTGCGGTGCATGTACTGTGCATGTAGATGGGAAACCAGTACGATCCTGTAGTTTCCCTGTTGCAGCAGCAGTAGGCAAGAAGATTACGACCATTGAAGGGATGAAAGATAAAATAACTGTAGCTATTCAAAATGCTTGGGTAGAATTGCAAGTGCCTCAGTGCGGGTATTGTCAATCTGGACAAATCATGAGTGCAACTGCTTTACTAAAAGCCAAACCCAATCCAACTGATGCTGATATTGATGCAGCAATGCAAGGCAATCTTTGTAGATGTGGAACTTATCAACGAATACGCAGTGCCATTCATCGTGCTGCAGAAATGATTAAGTAATTCAAAAAAAATTAAGCAATGAATCAGCAAAACAGTCAAATAAATCGCAGAAACTTTTTACGCCTAACCAGTTTAACTGGAGCAGGCTTGGTAATGGGCTTGGGCGTTAAAGCAGATGGTGTATCTGTTATAGAAAACTTAGGAACTTCAGCAGCTTCTTTTGAGTTATCACCGCTGGTGATGATTGATCAAACTGGGCTAGTGACCATATTTAATACTAAACCAGAAATTGGTCAGGGAACTTACCAATCTATTCCTGCTTTAATAGCAGAAGAATTGGAAGTAGCAATGGATAAAATTGTTATTAAACAAACTGGTGGAGAAAAAAAATACGGCCCTGCACAGTTTGTTGGGGGTAGTTCATCTGTTAGAACCAATTATACCAACTTACGTAAAGTAGGTGCTGCGGCTAAAGAGATGCTGGTAAAAGCGGCAAGCACGAATTGGAACGTTCCTGTTACAGAATGCTATGCAGAAAATGCAACAGTTATACATCGACCAACGGGTAAAAAAATGGGGTATGGGGAATTGGCCGAAGCTGCTTCTAAATTAGAAGCCCCTAAAAATCCAACATTAAAGGATGCAAAAGATTTTAAAATATTAGGTAAATCTGCACCAAGGCCTGATGTTCCATTGAAAGTAAATGGAACTGCAAAATTTGGTATTGATGCCAGTGTTCCCGGAATGGTGTATGCTTCTATTGAACGCTGTAAAGTGTTTGGTAGCAAACTGGTAAGTTTTGATGCAACTGCAGCTAAAAAAGTGAAAGGAGTTATTGCAGTGGAAACCTGTGAAAGAATTCATGGTATTTATAAATCGGAAGGCGTTGCAGTAATAGCAGAAAATTATTGGGGGGCTGTACAAGGAAGAAAAGCTTTAGTAATTAAATGGGACCATCAGGGAAATGAAACTTTTAATTCTAAGGATTACGAAAAAAGTTTAAGAGAAGCTGCCAAAAAAGAAGGGGCTGTTGAACATCAGCAAGGAGATTTTGATAAAGCTTTTGCTGAAGCACCTAATCAATTATCTGCGTTTTATGAAACACCTGTTGTTTCGCATTCACCTATTGAACCAATGAACTGTTTAGCGAGCTGGCAAGAGGGGAATAAATTAGAAATCTGGACTTCTACTCAAGTTCCTGGAAGTGTGATGAATGATTTTTCTAGAATTTATGGTGTTAAGCAAGAAGATTTAAAATTGAATGTGTTTTTTAATGGGGGCGGTTTCGGAAGAAGATTATATCCAGATTATATTCATGAAGCAGTTCAGTTGAGTAAGAAAGTGGGTAAGCCGGTGAAGTCAATTTGGAGTAGAGAAGACGACACGCAACAAGGACCATTTAGGCCATTAACTTTTTCTGCAATGAAGGGAGCTTTAGACGCAAATGGTAAAGCAATTGCCTTTCAACATAAAGTAATCTCCCCTACATTAGACATGAAGAAGGATTATGATATTACCAAGGCAGATGGTACTATGACCGAGGGAATAAGTGAGCAGAAATATGAAATAGCTAACATGAAGAACTTATATGTTCATCATTATGTGCATATTCCTTTGGCTGCTTGGAGAGCGGTAACCAGCACTACATTGGCTTTTTCTCATGAATGTTTCTTAGATGAAATGGCTGTTGCTGCAAAAAAAGATCCATTGGCATTTCGTTTAGAAATGCTTACTAAAGATTCTGATACTAAACAGATTTTAAACAAACTAAAAGAAGTTTCTAATTGGGATAAAAAATTACCTGCAGGATGGGGAAGGGGTGTAGCACAGTATGAATTCTTTGCAGGTCAAGCTGGGTTTGTTATTGAAGTGTCAAAAAAAGGAACAGGTATTAAAATAGAAAAGGTATATGCTGTTATAGATTTGGGAACAGTGGTTAATCCTGATAACACTCGTGCTCAAGTAGAAGGGGCAGCTGTAATGGCTTTAACAGCCGCAATAAAAGGAGGAATAACTTTTGATAAGGGCGCAACTGTTCAATCCAATTTCCATAATAATCCGTTGGTTCGTATTAATGAAATGCCAAAAGTAGAAGTACATATTTTGGCCAATGGAGGAAGCAAAATTAAAGGAGTTGGTGAACCAGGTTTACCACCATTTGCACCAGCATTGTGTAATGCCATTTTTGCAGCTACCGGTAAAAGAATTAGAAGGCTGCCTTTTGATATCAATAAAATAGTTTAAGCATGAAAAGAGGAGTGATTTTGGGGGGATTATTGTTTTTTGTATTTGCAGCTGTTGCCTTTATTCAACCCACTAATATGGCAAAAAGTGTTGCCAATGGAAAGAAAGTATATGCTAATAATTGTTTGAATTGTCATATGGAAGATGGTAAAGGCTTGGAAGGTTCGTTTCCTCCTGTTGCCAAATCTGATTATTTAAAACGCTCTTCTAAAGATTTGATAGAAGTTATATTAAAAGGTCAATCGGGAGAAATAAAAGTAAACGGAGTGGTATATAATGGAATGATGCCCGCTCAAGATTATTTATCCGACGAAGAAATTGCCGATGTACTGAATTATATCAATAATAGTTGGGGCAATAAAAATCTAAAACCAATTCTTCCTTCGCAGGTAAAACAATTAAGACCTTAAGCCATTCATTCATGAAAGAATTTGGTGATATAGTTCAAGCATATGAACAGGCCATTCAGTTAGGTCTTAAAATGGCATTAGCTACTGTTGTAAATGTTGATGGATCATCATACCGAAGACCTGGTGCCCGAATGTTGGTTACTGAAGATGGCCGTTTTACAGGAGCCATTAGTGGAGGTTGTTTAGAAGGCGATGCCCTCAGAAAAGCTGCCTTAGCAATTAATCAAGGGAAAAAAAAGTTGGTGGTATACGATACTACTGATGAAGATGACGCAAAATTAGGGGTACAGCTAGGTTGCAATGGAATTGTGCGAATTCTTTTTGAGCCAATTGATTCTCAGAATACATCTGTTATAAAATATTTTCAGAAAATGAATGAATCTCGCAAACCATCCATATTGGTTACGGGATATAATGAAAATCAAGGAAATCATTGGGGAACCACGATAACAGAAGCTATTGAAGTAAAATACATTGATTGGTTAAGGCCAGTATTTGAAAAGGTATTGGAGAGTAAAAAATCGGAACATTTAACTATTGATACAGAAGAGGGTAAACAAGTTTTATTTGTGGAATATATTGCACCAGCTATTTCGTTGATAATTGTTGGTGCGGGAAATGATACTATGCCATTAGAAACTATGGCAAGATTAATTGGGTGGAGTACAACTGTAGTGGATGGTAGACCCACCCATGCAAATACACTCCGTTTTGCTCAAGCCAATAGAATTATAGTTGGTAAACCAGAAGAAGTATTGCGTCAACTTTCATTTGATGATAGAACTGCTATTGTGTTAATGACCCACAATTATAATTATGACCTTGCTATGTTATCGGGATTGAACAATTATAGTTTACCCTATATTGGTTTATTAGGGCCAGCAGCTAAGCGAGATAGATTATTAAATGATTTAGCAGAGGAAGGTGTTCATTTTATTGAGGCGCAAATAAATCATATTTATGGTCCAACAGGGTTAGACCTAGGTGCAGAAACAGCATCAGAAATTGCATTGTCGGTTTGCTCAGAGATTATGGCGGTAATTGAAGGCAAGCAACCTCAACATTTAAAGTTGAAAAAAACGCCCATACATGCATCAATATGAAATGGGGTGTAATGATATTGGCTGCAGGAGAAGCATCTAGAATGGGGATGGCTAAAATGCTTTTGCCATTTAAGAAAAGAACCATATTGGCTCATTTAATTGAAGAAATTCATTCAGTTGCCCCTAATATGATCCATTTAGTAACTGGGCATTATCATGATTTAATTCTAGCTGAAGTAAATACCGAAAAAGTTAACATTGTTCATAATCCTGATTATAAAATAGGAATGAGTCATTCAATTCAGGTTGGACTAACTGCGATGTTAAAAACTTGCCCCACTTTAGACTTTTTGATAATTGTTGTGTCTGATCAACCCTTTTTAAATCGGTCAATACTCCGTAGCTTATTAATTAAACAACAAGAAACGGCAAAGGGAATAATAGCATCTTTTTACAATGGAATTAAAGGAACTCCTGTTTTATTGAGTTCAGCTTATTTTAACCAATTATACAATTTAACGGGCGATAAGGGCGCACGTGTTATATTGCAGCAATTCCCCAATGATGTAGAAACCGTTGAATTTGAAAAAGGGGAATTAGATATTGATACAGTGGAAGACTATGAACGATTTTGCAACGAATTAAACGAAGATGATGTTGATTGATCAATATAATAGAGTACACGATTATTTGCGAATATCATTAACGGATAATTGCAATTTGCGTTGCTTTTATTGCATGCCCGAAGAAGATTATGCATTTATGCCCAATAAGCAATTAATGCAAAAGGATGAGATTATTGCAATGGCAACTTTATTTGTACAGCAGGGTGTAAAAAAAATACGATTGACTGGTGGTGAGCCCTTGGTTAGAAAAGACGCAGCAGAAATTATTCAGGCTTTAAGTAAATTAGGAGTAGAGTTAACGATTACTACCAATGCTACACGAATTCACTTGTTTATAGACGATTTGAAGAATGCTGGGATAAAATCTATCAATATCAGTTTAGATACTTTGAAGCGAGAAAAGTTTCAATTATTAACACGTAGAGACCAGTTCGGAATTGTAAAAGATAATATTGATTTGTTGTTGAAAAATGGTTTTAGGGTTAAAGTGAATATGGTTGTTGTTAAGGGTATGAATGAAATGGAAATATTGGATTTTATAGAGTGGACAAAAAATACCTCCCTTCAAATTAGATTGATTGAATTCATGCCATTTGATGGAAATAAATGGAACAGCGATAAATTGGTAACCTTACATGAAATGTTGGAATTAATAGGATCACAATACAATATTTCAGCAACTGAAAATGAGCCCAACGACACAAGTAAGCCATACAAAATAGAAGGACATAAAGGAAGCTTTGCAATCATTAGCACTATGAGTGCACCTTTTTGTAATACCTGCAACAGAATAAGACTAACGGCAGATGGGAAAATAAAAAATTGTTTATTCTCTTCTTCTGAAACTGATTTATTAACACCATTACGAGAAGGTGCTGATATACTTCCCTTAATAAAAAATTCAATTGCCAGTAAGCACAAAGAGTTGGGTGGCCAGTTTTCTAAAGATTTTGAAAAAATCGATACTTGTGAATTGCATAATAGAAGTATGATTGCAATTGGAGGATAATTAAATATTATGATAACTGTAAACGAAGCAAAACAATTGGTGTATTCTCAGGCAAAGCCATTGGGCATTGTTCGGATACCATTAATTAAAGCTGTGGGTATGGTTTCGGCAGAAGATATATTTAGTCCCATTTCAATGCCTTCATTTACGCAGTCTTCAATGGATGGTTATGCCATTCAATTAAAATACATTGATGCAGTCATGCCCATTCAAGATGAGTTACCTGCAGGTTCATCCCAACATTTGGTGTTAAAAGAAGCATATACAATTAAAGTATTTACGGGTGGTCCAGTTCCAAAAGGTGCAGATTGTATTATACAAAAAGAATGGGTAATTAGTAATGGTGAATCCATTCAAGTTGTACAAAAAACCAACGAGCATGGATTGAATATTCGAGCAATTGGTTCATCTGTTGAAAAGGGCGATTTGGTTATTTCCAAGGGCACTTGTTTTCATCCATACCAATTAGCCATGTTGGCTAGTTTAGGTATTATGGATGTCTTGGTTTATCCTGCTCCTTCTGTAACATTAATTATAACAGGTAACGAATTGGTTAAACCAGGTGCAACAATCGATTTTGGTCAAGTGTATGAGTCTAATTCAATTGGGCTTGCTGCTGCATTAAAATCTGCCGGCGTCAACGATTTGAAAATTGTTTATGTTAGAGATTCCTTAGAAGCAACGGCAGCTGAAATAAAGCATGCCTTGAATTGTTCGGATATGGTTTTGTTAACAGGAGGAGTTAGTGTTGGTGATTATGATTACGTAGCCGAAGCATGTAAACAAGAAAAAGTTCAAATATTATTTCATGGTGTAAAACAAAAACCGGGAAAGCCTCTGCTCTTTGGTACACACCAAGAAAAATTGGTTTTTGGATTGCCTGGAAATCCAAGCTCTGTATTGCATTGTTTTCATCAATATGTAAAGCCTTCGATAGCATTGATGACTGGGCAAGTATCAGCAGCTCCAATTAAAGCCAAGTTGACAGAAGATTATCAGAAAAAACCAGGCTTGTTTTTTTTCTTAAAAGGATTTATTCAGGATGGTTGGGTGACTATTTTACCAGCACAAGCTTCGTATCAAGTAGGCGCATTTTCAAAAGCCAATTGTTGGGTAGAATTGCCCGCTGAAGAGCCTTTTTTTTATAAGGAACAAGTCGTAACCGTACATTTATTTTAAAGCTTGAGTAATGGAAGAAATAATTCTTTATGGACTTGCTTTTTTTATTATTGCATTTTTATATTCCGCTGTAGGACACGGGGGTGCTAGTGGTTATTTGGCATTAATGGCCATTTTTAATTTTAGTGCAAAAGAAATTAAGCCCACTGCATTAATATTGAACTTAATGGTTTCATGTTTGGCATTTATTTCATTTTATAGGGCCAAGCATTTTAGGTCTTCTATGCTTTGGCCATTGATAATTACGTCTATTCCCTTTGCTTATTTGGGCAGCATTGTTCCCGTTTCTGAAAGTTTTTATAAGAAATTATTAGCGCTGGTTTTATTAATTGCAGTAGCTAGAATATTGTTTTTAAATAAATCTAGTACTACTAGGCCTGCGCCTAAGTGGTACTGGTTAAGTATTGCTGGGGCAATAATCGGGCTGGTTTCGGGAATGATTGGAATGGGGGGAGGTATTTTGCTATCCCCATTACTACTTTTGATGGGATGGTCTACGCAACAGCAAACTGCAGCATTGAGTGCAATTTTTATATTTTTGAATTCGGCGGCAGGAATGGTAGGACAAGTTCAAAAGGGATTTAATTTAGATCAGACTATTTATATTATCATTTTATTTGTTTTATTCGGTGGCTGGATTGGGGCTTATATTGGGGCCAAGAAATTGAAGGCAAATCAATTAAAATTCATTTTGGCGAGTGTATTAATTGTTGCTGCAACAAAATTATTTTTTGTAAACTAATGCTATGGAAGTGCAAGTAATTTTCTTTGGATCAATCACCGATATTACGATTGATAACTCAGTTTTGATAGATAATTGCGTTGATGTAAATTCATTAGTACAAGAACTAATTGAACGTTATCCAGCATTGGCTAATAAAAAATATTTTATTGCACTAAATCAGAAAATGGTGCATGAAAATGTCAAACTAAAGTTAGGAGACACGGTGGCTTTAATGCCACCTTTCTCAGGAGGATAAAATAGAAATGAACGATCGTTATATCAGACAAATGATTCTTCCCGGATTTGGGAATACTGCACAAGATCAATTGAGCCAAGCCAAAGTATTGATTGTCGGCATGGGTGGATTGGGCTGTCCTGCATTGCAATACCTAGTAGGGGCAGGCATTGGTACAATCGGCATCATGGATGGGGATACAATTAGTAAGAGCAATCTACACCGTCAATTGTTATTCGAAGAAAAAGACCTAGGTCAGTTGAAAGTGGCAATAGCTGCTAATAAAGCAAGGGCTCAAAACAGTTTGGTTCAAATTATTGAGTATCCATTTGCAATCAATAAAAACAATGCCATTAAAATTATTGAAGGATATGATTTGATCATTGATGCAACAGATAATTTTTCTGCAAAGTATTTAATCAATGATGTAGGTGTATGGCTTAATAAACCGATTGTATTTGGTGCGGTATCAGGATATGAAGGCCAAGTTGCCAACTTTAATGTAGCTAAAGCTGGGGTTAATCCCATTCACTATCGTCATTTATTTCCTGAGCAACCAGCTCCCAATGAAATTGCCAGCTGTGAAGAATCAGGCGTGATTGGCGTATTACC
>JBKBWE010000085.1:0-9738 GCA_046289145.1 Sediminibacterium sp. | reverse complement strand
GGTGGCAGGACTAATGCAATATCATGAACCTGATTTTATTGGTACACAAGAGGTATTGCATCATCAGTTAACCTATTTAGACAGTAGCTTGCTTCAATACAGCTTTATAGGAGTTGGTAGAGACGATGGTAAAACACTCGGAGAATATTCTTGTATTTTTTACAATAAAGAAAAATATATCCCTATAAAGCAGTCTACCTTTTGGTTAGCACCTAAATCAGACTCTGTTTGTATGGGTTGGGATGCAGTATGCAATCGCGTTTGTACATACGGGTTATTTAAAAACAAAAAAACGAATCAAGTCGTATGGGTTTTCAATACTCATTTCGATCATGTTGGCAAAACAGCTCGAATTGAATCAGCAAAATTAATATTGAAAAAAATAAAAGAACTGAATGTTAAAAATGACCCAGTGATTTTATTGGGCGACTTTAATTTGAGACCAACAGAAGAGCCTATCCAAAAAATTGCGAGTGAAATGAATAATGCAAGGGATATTAGTAAAATGGTTTATGGCAATATAGATACTTGGAATGCTTTTAAGTTTAAGGAAAAGCCGAACGAGGGAATTGATTATATATTTGTGAATAAGCATCAAAAATTAGTGGTTGATAAATTTGCAACTATTACAGATTCTTATGATTTAAAATATCCCAGCGATCATTTTCCAGTAATGGCTACCATCACTTTATTAAAATAATAGTAAATGAAATTTATAATTAAGTGCACTTTTACTTTTTTTGTTCTCCTACCAATTAGTGCTATCAATTTTGTTCAAGCACAACCTTTTATTAAGGAGATAAAAGCTTTTCAAACAGCCGACAGTGCGTTAATGCCTCCCCAAAATGCAATTTTATTTGCAGGCAGTTCTTCCTTCCGATTATGGAAAAATATACAAGATGATTTTCCAGGGTATACTATAATCAATAGAGGATTTGGTGGTTCGGCCTTGCCTGATGTTATTCGTTATAGGGAAGAAATTTTATTTCCGTATTATCCAAAGCAAGTAGTGATTTATTGCGGAGAAAATGATTTTGCCATTGATCCAAAATTGTCAAGTGATTCAGTAGTAGAAAGGTTTAAAACCCTTTTTAAAATGATTAGAGAACGTTTTAAAAAGACTACTATTACTTATGTGAGCATGAAGCCAAGCCCATCTAGGTGGAAAATGAAAGACCAAATGATAGCGGCCAATGAGGGGATAAAAAAGTACTTAAAATCGCAAAGAAGAACAAACTATGTAGATATATGGGCGCCAATGTTAGCGGAGAATGGAGAGCCAATGAAAGACTTATTTCTATCAGATAATTTACATATGAATGCAAAGGGCTATGCTATATGGCAAAAAGCAATAAGGCCAGCATTGAAAAAATAATTAATAATGAGTAGCTGTTTTTTTGATTAACTTCAATGAATTCTGTTTTTTAATTAAACAGTTACTATGCATATTGATGTTGATACATTGCTTGCTTATGGTGCAACACCTAAAGAATGGCATAAAGGTGAACTGATTTTTAGTCAAGGGAATGATGCCCGTTATTTCCATCAAATTGATACAGGGATGGTTAAAATGACCAGTTTAACTAATGATGCAAAGGAATTTATTCAAGGTGTTTTTAATGATGGAAATAGTTTTGGTGAGCCTGCATTAATGATAGGCAAGCCTTATCCTGCAAGTGCTTTTGCTGTTAGTCATTCAGTCATTTATAGATTAAGTAAAGAAAAATTTTTATTATTACTTGAAGATCACCCTTCATTATTTAAAAAACTATTTTATATTTTTTGTGACCGATTATATTGTAAAAGTTTAACTGCTAATATCTTAGTAAACAATTCTCCTGAAGAGAAGCTAATCGGTTTTTTTGATAAAATTAAATCTGAATGTAAATTAAATGAAAGTGGATTTGTGCCTTATACTAGGCAACAGTTAGCAGATTACACAGGATTGAGAGTAGAAACTGTAATACGAACTTTATCTAAATTGGCCGACAAAAAAATTGTTACTATACAAGATCATAAAGTATACTATAGATGAGTAATCTCCGCCTACTTAAGATTGGAATGATAAATTTAGTTTTCGTAGCCTTTCTTGGCGTTTTGATGCGGTATAAAATTGGTTTTGAATTCACTTTAGTAAATCAGAAAAATTTACAGTTAGCTCATTCCGGTTTTGCTTTTTCAGGATTGGTTTCTTTTTTATTGATGATTTTTATTGTTGATTCTATAAAAAAGAAATTAAACCCAAAACAGCTCAAAGGTTTAACTAGACTGATTTATCTTAACTTGTTTTTTGCTTATACTACCTGCATATTGTTTTTTTTTAGTGGTTACGGGGCATGGTCTGTACTATCACAATTCATAGGGCTAATTGTTGGTGGGTTATTCATGCTAAAGTTATTAATTGTATTACCTGTATGCAAACACAATCAGATTACTAATTGGTATAAGGCAGCCAGTATTTTTTATTTATTATCACTTCTTGCTAATATTTGGCTGATTTATATGTTTATTTCTGGAAAGAAAACCCAACATACCTACTTAGCGGCAACTTATTGGTTTCTTCATTTTCAATATAATGGGTGGTTCTTTTTTGGATGCGTTGGTCTATTTTTCAATTGGCTTTTCTCTAAACAACTGCTAACTAGTAAAAGTCAGTGGGTATTTTGGTTATTCGCTATAAGTTGTTTCCCGGCTTATGGTTTGTCTGTATTGTGGTTGAAACTACCACTTTGGTTGTATATTTTGATTGTTGTTTCGGCTTTGACTCAATTGATTGGTGTACTACAACTCAGCTTATTGGTGTTGAAAAAGCAAATAATTGCATTAGTAAAGCCCAACAAAACTTTATTGATTTTATTCTTTATTTCAATGGGGGCCCTTTGGGTTAAGATTATTTTACAATCTGGCTCAACAATCCCTTACATAAGTAATTTGGCGTTTGGATTTAGACCAATTGTAATTGCTTATTTACATTTGGTTTTATTGGCATTCACAGTGCTATTCCTGATAGGCTATATTCATTTGAATAATTATTTTACATTTAATAAAAACGCTTTATTGGCTACTCAGTGTTTTGCCATTTTTGTTGTTATTAATGAAATTATATTGGGCACGCAGGGCATTGCCTCACTAAGTTATACGGTTGTTCCGTTCGTTAATGAGATTTTATTAATAATAGCATTTGTTTTACTCATTTCTAGCTATCTAATGGTTCCCTTAAGGTCAAATAAGACCTAATTCATTTGTGATTACAATCATAAAAAATAGTGCTGCTAAGTAGGAACTTAGCCAAAACCATAAATCTCGGTTATGAAAAAAAATGCACTTATTTTATCGTCTATGCTTTTGATGTTTAGCATAGGATGTTCAAACGCCAATTCATCTACTGAGCCCGATAATTCAAGCTCGGCAACTACAACAGAAAATGGGGCAGGTCAATCTGGTGTTAAAGATGAAACATCAAGCCCCAATATTGTTCAGGTTGCAATCGGTAGTAAAGATCATAGTACGCTAGTTGCAGCTGTAAAAGCCGCGGAGCTAGTAGATGCTTTGAGCAATGCTGGTCCATTTACTGTTTTTGCCCCTACCAATGCAGCTTTTGAAAAATTACCTGCTGGCACTGTGGATGAATTATTAAAACCTGAAAAGAAAGCAGATTTAAAAAATATTTTAGAGTACCATACTTATGTTGGTGTTCTAAAATCAGAATATATGCAGGATGGGCAAGAATTCGAACAAGTAAATGGGGGTAAAGTGAAGATTACAAAGAAAGACAATAAGCTTTATGTAAACGGCTCTGAAGTAGTAGCTTCAATTGTTACATCAAATGGTATTATTCATGTAATTAATGATGTATTGCTACCTAAATAGTTGTGTTAGCTGAACATTTTTATTTGCATTACTGTAGCTATACTCGTTGCCCTTTGTTTAGCTAATTCAGCTTTATCACCTTCAAACAATTCTTCAACTGTTTCTGTAAACAAACTAATCCATCTTTGAAAGTGCTCCATCTTCATGGGGCACTTTTGATGTATGGCTTTATGTTTCGCCATTGGATTCCCTTCGTAAGTTCCTGAGAAAAATAAAATATTTTCCCAGAACCCATACATAATAGGTAAATGGGCCTCCCAATTTACAGGAACAATTTCGCTAAAGAAAAAAGCAATCAATGGGTCTTTTTTTACTTTATTATAGAAACTATTTATTAATAATTCTATATCAGCCCTGTTTGTAATATCATTTTTCATAAGTACTTTTTTAAGTATGCATATACAGTTATTTATAAATCTTTCCTTTTAAACTTGATTAATGAATATGCAAATGGTAATAGTATCCATAGAATTAGAAATCCAAATGAAACCATCATACCACTTGTTGTGCCAAAGAATTCTTTAAAAATAGCTCCAGTATATCCCATAATAGCAGAAGTGTCTAATTGCAATAAAATTAAAATTCTTGAAAGGTCAATAGGACTTAATGCGGTCATTAATACCATTGGTTTTTCAATAGGGTAATCAGCAAATTGAAATAGTA
This sequence comes from Sediminibacterium sp., assembly GCA_046289145.1. Taxonomy (GTDB): domain Bacteria; phylum Bacteroidota; class Bacteroidia; order Chitinophagales; family Chitinophagaceae; genus Sediminibacterium. Next base: position 5,205 of record JBKBWE010000085.1, on the reverse strand, counting down.
AGAAAAGTAATATTCCATCAAAAAGTAACGCAAAGTATATCCATAGTACAATGGTTAAACCAATTCCTTTTGCTTTGTCTTTATATACAATCGTACATAACATTGCAATTGATACAAAAATGGTGGTTATCAAAATGCCAATTCCAATCATTAAAAATGATAGTGAGGCTTCTGCATAAATTAATAATGGTATGCCTGCTCCAATTATAAAAGCAGTATTTAAACTACTATTTAAGCCCCAAAATAAACTTAACCATATTTTTTTTCGTTTTATTGGATGACTTATTAATAGTTCAATAAACTCAGCACTATTGTATATGTAAATTGCTGAGAACAAAATAGAAACCAATGGAACTGTTAATAAGATTAAGTTTAATAAAGTCAAAATACCTTTTGCACTACTATCTTCTAATGTAAATGCAGACCATCCAATCAAGATCATTATAATAGTGTAAACCATCACAAACTTATTCTTCATGATGTCTAGCATTACATATTTAAATATTCTTCCCATTGTTACTTGATTTTAAAATTTGTAAAATTGCGCTAGAAATTTTATCTGTTTGTGTGGAAGATTTTAATTCAGAAACTGACTGATGAAAAACAATATTTCCTTCTTGCATAAATATTAGTTCACTCACCATATCATCTAATTCACTGAGTAGGTGAGAAGTAATAATGATTAATTTGCCCTTTTGTTTCTCTACTATTATTTTTTGTTTAAGTATTTCTGCGGCAATAGGATCTAAGCCTGCAGTAGGCTCATCTAGTATAAGTATAATTGGATTAAACATAAAAGCTAATACGGCACTAACTTTTTGCATGGTACCCCCACTTAAGGTATTCATTCTTTTATCTAGCAATAAATCAAGCTCATAGGCTTTGTATAAATCAACATCTAGTTCAATATCACTTTTTCGAATTCCTTTTATCATATTGATGATTTGGCCGATGGTCATATTTTGCGGATATCTTCCTATTTGAGGCATGTATCCAATTTGTTTCTTATACAATTCATCTTTAAGAATAGATTCTTTGTTTATCCAAATATTGCCTGAGTCTGGAATCACCATTCCTAAAATTATTTTAATTAATGTGGTTTTTCCACATCCATTTGGGCCTATCAATGCAATACATTCTCCTTTATTTAAAGAGAGGTCAACCGCATTCAAAACCGAAAGTTTTCCAAATTTTTTTGATATTTTTTCTATCTGAATCATAATTTCAACAAATTCATTAATGGTTTTTCATCAATAAAATTTTCTGGTGTAAGGCATGGGATTTTCTTTTCCGATTGATCTAATAGTGTTACTATTAAACTTCTATATAATAACATGGCTGTAGGATTATTTTCTACTATAACCGAGTATAAACTTAAGGGCCTATATGGAACATCCCCAATTTTATCTCTATTTAAGTCGTATCCTGTGTATTTATCCCAGTAGTTGTATTGAAACTTATTCAATAGAAGCGTACCATTAGTACTCACATCAAATGTGTTTTTTAAAAAATTATTTCTTAGAATGCTATTATCCATACAATTCGCTTGTATTTTCAATCCCCAGCCATTATTACTAAATACATTTTTTTCAACAAGGGTTCTATTACAGCCATCCATAAAAATAGCTGCTGTGTTTTTATTAAAATTATTTCCAGATAAATGGCAGTCAGATATTTCTTTTAATAAAATTCCATATGCAGCATCCCCCCAATTTTCATTGAAAGCATTATTCATCATGGTAATTTTTTTTGAAAACATTACTGCAACGCCTGCACCATTTCTACTAAATATATTTGTAAAATAAGCGTCATTGTTAGAGTTCATAAAATGTAAACCATATCTAATATTATCTGTAACTGTATTTCTCCAGATTACAGAATTATTTACAAACTCGAAATAAATACCATCTCTACAGCCTTTCATACTATTGCCAATAATTTGCAAACTGTCACTTTTCCAACAATGTATACCATTGCCAATAGTTTGCTCTTCTTTCCCAAATGCAATTATTTTGTTGTTTTTAATGATACAATGGGTGCTGAATTGAATATATATTCCAAAGAAGTTGTCATACAATTCATTGTCTAATATTGTAACCCTGGTGGCTTCATATACTTTTATGCCACCGGGGTCATCCAAACTTGCATAGCCTGAGTGTTGGATTCTTAAGCCCCTAATTGTCACAAAACTTGATTTAATTGATAGTACTTCATATTTTTTATCGCCATCTAAAATTGGTCTATCAATCCCTATTACAGTTATCCGTTTATTGATTACTATATTACCTTCCTTGTAAAGTCCTTTATGTATAAAAATGGTATCTCCATTTTCTGTATTAACTAAGGCTGATTTAATAGTTCTATATGGATACTTTGCACCTACATGAATGTTCTTAGCAAAAAGCAAATTAGCATGTAATAAAATTGATAGGGTTATGAATAACCATTTCATCTTTAGTATTTTAATTGATCCCATGAAATCACTTCTGCTGAAACTGCTTTGGCTTTATTTATTGCTATTTCTTTATTTGAAAAAGCTGCCGTATTGCTTCCCATTGGACTCTTAACTGTTTCGTGAACAAAATAATAGGCTTTTGTTGCGTCAATTAATTTATTGTTTGCTTGATAGTCATTTACATAGAGTTGATTCATTACGATTTTTTCATTCGACTTATTAAAGGCAATCATACAATTTAAATCATCAAACTTATAAATTCGTCCCTTATTACTAATAGACTCTGCACCAAATCTTACATCAGCAACTGTCATTTTACAAAACTCACATTGGTCTTTATTTACTACTAATGCTGCTGGTTTTGCATTTGAACAAGCACTAAATAAAAACATTAGTAATACTGCAACAGTATTTTTGGGTTTCAACCACCTCTTAAACCAGCCTGCTTCAATCCCAACAGCTAATAAGCAAAATAGGCCCGCTCCAATGAATAACCATCCCCCAATATCAGGAATTGAATAGGCACCAAAGTTTAGTAGTTGTTTAAATCCAATGAGTGGTGGTTGGTAGGCCATTCCTGGAACTATGATTGCAGCATTCGGATCAAGGTTATGGCCATAATTGTACTCCCATCTCCAAAAATCAATCATAGCAATTATTCCAAATACTACAAATGCAGTAAACGTTATGTACAATAATTTTCTACCACCTTTTAAGCCAGTGAATAACATAAGTAATGCGTAAAATCCGATTATATAGGGGAGTAGGGTAAATTCAATAAAGTTTTCTTCATGTAATGTTTGCATACCTATATAATGGTTTAATCCATTGATAATTGCAACATCACCACCTAATTTATAAGAAAAAATTTGTAAGCCTAACCCTTCTGGATATTGTGGTGCATCTAGCTCTATTCTCCAAATTGGTATAAATATCGAGACTGCTAAAAACAAGGCACTTATTATTAGCAACCATTTTGATTGTTTGGAAATTTCTTTTCTCATCTCTATAATTTTAATATAAAAAAGGAGCAGTTTTTTATTTACTGCTCCTTTTGGTACAAACTATTATTTAGTTTCTGGAACAGGTTTTCCTAAACTAAATGTGAGTGGTACATTGCTACCTGCAGGGGAAACCCTAATATAACCCTGCATTTCTTGGTGTAATGCACTACAGAAATCTGTACAGTACATGGGGAACATTCCTGGCTTTTTAGGCAACCACTTTAAAGTAGTTGTTTCTCCAGGCATAATTAATAATTCAGCATTGTCTGCTCCTTTAATTGCAAAACCATGAGGGACGTCCCAATCTTGTTCTAAGTTTGTTACGTGGAAATACACTTCTTCTCCAACTTTAATTCCTTCAATATTATCTGGAGCAAAGTGTGAGCGAATAGAAGTCATATATACATGTACTTTATTTCCATCTCTAGTAACTTTGGCATTGGCTTCTCCCATTGTAACGTATGGATGTTTATTTTCTGCCAATTTGTACAATTTCAATTGCCCATTATTTCTAATAATATCAGCAGGTGCAGACTGAGCATAGTGTGGTTCTCCAATAGTTGGATAGTCTAAAATCAATTGCATTTTATCGCCACTTATATCATACAGTTGTGCACTTTGTGCCAATTCAGGACCAGTAGGTAAATAACGATCTTTAGTAATCTTATTATATGCAACTAAGTATTTACCATTTGGCTTTTTAGTATTACCACCAGGAATGCTTAAGTGACCAACAGAATAATATGTTGGAACACGATCAATAACTTTTAAATCTTTAATATTCCATTTAACCACTTCAGAAGATACAAAGAAAGAAGTGTAAGCGTTTCCTCTGCCATCAAATTCTGTATGCAAAGGTCCTAAACCTGGCTTCTTCACTTCGCCATATAATGCAGACTCATATTTAATTACAGGAATACCTTCGTAATCACCATCATATGATTTAGACGCGATTGATTGTTGAATTTTATCGAAGCTAAATACTGGAATTAAGGCAGCTAATTTACCAGAACCAACAATGTATTCACCAGATGGATCTACATCACAACCATGTGGAGATTTAGGACAAGGAATAAAATACACGATGTCTTTAAATTCCTTAACATCTAAAACCAATACTTCTTCTTCCATTTTAGAAGTTGCAGTTTGAGTTGATTCATTCCAAGTATTATGTGCATACTTAGTTTTCACTTTTTTACCTTTACCCGCTTTGATGTATTCCTCTGCTTTTTTCCAGTTTACTGCCATGATAAAGTCCTTATCCTTTTGAGAAGCATTCACTTCTAATAAGGTATTTGCCTGTTCAGTATTGTAGCAGCTGAAAAAGAACCATCCATGTGATTTGCCTTTACCAGCGCGAGCTAAGTCAAAGTTTACACCAGGTGTTTTTAACTGGAATGCAACTTTCATTTCCCCAGTTTCTTTTGCAACACTTACAAAAGAGATATGTCCTTTAAAGTTTTTCTTATAAGAATTGATAGGTACATCTCCGTTGTCCTCGTCAGATGGAACGCTAAAACGAGTTCCCGCTACAATATATTCAGAGTTTTCTGTTCCAAAAGGGGAGCTATGATTTCCCGCACTATTCGGTAATTCAAGAATCTCTGCAGTTCTAAAAGTTTTTAAATCTATTCTTGCTAAACGTGGGGTATTATTACCATTTGCAAAAACCCATTTTCCATCAATTTCACCATTGGTTTGGCTCATTTCAGTATGGTGTAAATCGTCCCATGGTACAAAACCATG
>JBKBWE010000382.1:0-2067 GCA_046289145.1 Sediminibacterium sp. | reverse complement strand
AATCTAGTAATTGCATTTGTTGATCACGCAGCAGCTTTAGGTCTATACTTTGTATATGCCAATCATTTTCTGTAATATGAATATACCCTGTAAATAAAGGTTCATACTTTCTTTTGGGCATCACTTTAATTCTGCTAATTTCTTTACCAAATTCAAAAAAAGTTCCTTCGAATTTATATTTGTAAAAATTTAACGCGTTATCAGAAATAGGAGAAATAAATCCTCTAGGATTTAATCCGCTACCTAATGAAATAATGTTTTCATAAAAGGAAATAATTTGCGGACTACTAAAACCAAATCCATTACTGCGTCCGCTCACTTTAGTTGATACTACTTCAATCTTTCTTTGGTTAGGTTCATTTACTGAATATTTAGCTATGGTTTCAGACAAGAGCAACATTTTCCGCTTACTGGTATCCCCGTCTTCAAAATCCACTTTTTGTCCCATGAACTTTTTGGGGTAATCGCGCAATTGCATTTGCCCTTTAATATATACTTCTGTAGTAAATTGCTTTATTTCTTTAAGATGATCCAATCGGGCAGCAATGGCTTTTCTAATAATACTGTAAGCAGGATCTTCCCCACCTGTTTTAACAACCACTTCACTCAATTGATAATCTTGCGGAGTCATTTGAACATCAATAGTCTGATTAACTTTTCCCAGGCTTACCTTTTTTTCTACCGTTTGATAACCTATGTATTGAAATACCAATATATATTCTCCTGGCTCTAGCGTAATACTATAAAAGCCAATATTATTAGCAGAAGCCCCTTTTGTAGTCCCCTTCACTAAAACAGAGGAAAAAGCAAGTGGAGAACCTTTAACTGCTGATTGTATAACGCCTGATATTACTGCAGAAAAAACAGTCAACTTCACACTCATTACTATTAACAGTAATAGGATTTTTTTTAACATAGCAATTAATTTGAATACAAAAAAAGCCCCAATACTTGGTAATCCAAGTTGGGGCATTGTAAATTGATGTTAATTTATTTTAATCTTTAATCCGCTCTTGCCATGCAAGCATTCCTCCAGTTACATTTATCAAGTTACTAAAACCAGCTGTTTCTAAAATTAAACAAGCTTGCCCACTCCTATTCCCACTTCTACAATAAATATAGATGGGCTCATTTTTCCATTCTTCTATTTCGTCAATTTGCATCGTTTGAATACTACCTAAGGGCAAATGTAATCCGCCAATATTAAAATCTGCTCTCTCGTGCGATTCTCTTACATCTACTAAATGGATGTTTTCACCTTCTGCTAATTTGGCTTTTAATTCTTCCACCGTTATTGTTTGCATATTCATTCAAATTTAAAAATTATTAGAAGTTGTATCTTTTATTGGAGCTTGTTCACTAATGTACAAGTCCATAATTTGTCCTTGCCTAATTTTATTTTTAACTGGCAAGCCATCTGCTCCAGGCACATCACTCACTAAAGGAGGATTTTGTTTAATAATAAATGCAGCTGCTGAATCTTTAATTACACCTGCAGCAACAATAGAACCTATATTAATATTTAGAGAAGCTAAAGTAGACCTAGCTTGATCTAAAGTTAGGCCAACCAAATCAGGAACATCTGTTTCATCTCCACCAACCCCACTCCCTAAAACCAAATTAATGATACTTCCGATTGCAATTTTTTCACCAGGTTTAACTGGAGACCCATTTAATATTTGCTCTAGCACTGCATTACGAGCTATGTCTGGTTTGTAAGTAACAAAACCCAATTTTAAGCCAAGACTCTGCAAATACATTTCAGCACTTCTGATGGAGAATCCAGTTAAATTGGGCATTTCCACTTGTGGAGGAATGGTTCTATTTAAAGTGAGATAAACAGTTCTTCCTGTTTTTACTACCGCATCGGCTTCAGGGGCTTGTTTTATAACAGCTTGTTTAGCAATGGTGTCTATGTATACAGAATCTAAAATCACCACTTCAAACCCTTTGTCTTCCAACATTTTTTGAGCCGCCAAAATATGCTGCCCTGCTACATTGGGGACTTTTTCAAATTTACCATATCCAGTAATCCAATCGAGTGAGCCAAAAAACAATAGAATGAGC
>JBKBWE010000084.1:0-9774 GCA_046289145.1 Sediminibacterium sp. | reverse complement strand
CTGATAATCTTTTTTATAGTGGTAAAAGATTTAATTCTTTTCAAGTAGGCATGGGAATTCCTTTATTTACAAAGGCACAAAAAGCTAGAATAAATAGTGCAGTATTGTCCGAAAAAATGGCTGAGTCAAAATTCCAGCAAGTAAAGCAGCAGTTAACTACTGAATACCAAACGGCTATTGCCCAGTATGCTAAATATTTAGCAACAGTTCAATACTTAGAGAAAACCGGATTAAAAAATGCACAAGTGATAACAGAAACAGCTAACAAACAATTATCTGCTGGATTAATCAATTATTTAGAGTGGGTGCAATTAATTAATCAGGCAACCAGTGTAAGAAGTGATTATACAGAAGCAGTGAGAAATTTAAATGAATCCATCATACAATTAACCTATTATATTCAACAATAAGCATTATGAAAACCTATTTATATATTTTAATGAGCGGTTTATTTTTTATGGCCTGCTCTAACAAAAATCAGTCAGAAACAGCAGTTGCAGAAACTACTGTTGCAGATACATTGGTATTAACCAATGAGCAATTTAAAAATGCAACGCTAGAAATAGGGCAGATGGAAGAAGTAGAAATGGCTTCACTCATGAAAGTGAATGGGAAAGTAGATGTACCTCCGCAGAATATGGTTTCTATAAGTGTTCCTTTAGGAGGCTACCTAAAAACTAGCAAACTGTTGCCAGGTATGCATGTGAATAAAGGTGAAATAGTGGCAGTAATGGAAGACCAACAATACATTCAATTACAACAAGACTATTTAACAGCGAAAGTAAAGCAAGTGATGTTAGTGAAAGAGTTTGCAAGACAAAAGGAATTGAATGCTAGCCAAGCAACCAGTGATAAAATGTTGCAACAGGCTGAGTCGGACTATAAAACACAGAAAATTTTGGTTTCAGCTTTAGCCCAAAAATTACAGCTAGTAGGAATTAATTCAAATAATTTAACTGAAAATAATATCAGCAAGAGTGTCAATATTTATTCCCCAATTGATGGGTATGTAACAAAAGTAAATGTGAATATTGGTAAATATATTTCTCCAACAGAAATCATGTTCGAATTGGTAAATCCTACCGATATCCATTTGGCATTGAAAATTTTTGAGAAAGATGTAGCAAAACTATTCATAGGACAACCCCTTATCGCGTATACCAATAATAACCCTGATAAGAAATATGACTGCGAGGTATTATTAATTGGTAAAGATTTGAATTCCGAGGGCTATACCGACGTTCATTGCCATTTTGAAACCTATGATAAAGTGTTAATTCCAGGCACATACATGAATGCGGAAATTAAAGTGAAGAATCGTAAGGCAACTACCTTACCTGCAGATGCAGTGGTAAGATTTGAAGGAAAACACTTTGTTTTTAAGGAAGTAGCCAAGCAAAAGTTTGTATTAGCAGAGGTAAATATTGGGGATACAGAGAATGGAGTAACAGAGATATTATTGAACGAAAAACTGCCTGCTAACTATGTAACTAAAGGCGCATACACTTTGTTAATGATGCTCAAGAATGAAGCAGAGTAATTAACTTGCGGATAATTAGCCAACATTATGTTTTATAGTAAAGGTATATTTAAAGGGATTTTAGTCGCGCTATTATTGGTTTTAACTACTAGTGCGATGTCGCAAAGTTTAGACCAGTTGGTAAAGCGTGCGTTAGAGCGAATGGCAACTAAAAATTATCAAGGGGCTATTGAAGATTTTACCCTTGCCCTAGAGGAAACCCCTGATGATGTTAATTTATTTTTGAATAGATCAATAGCAAAACGTGAATTAAAAAATTATGCTGGGGCAATAGAAGATATCGGCTTTGCTTTAGAAGTTACCCCTTCCGATCCTAATTTATTCTTCAGTAGGGCATTTATTAAAGGACTTTCTGGAGATGCAGCTGGAGCTATTGAAGACTATAATAAGGCCATTAAAATTGGACCTGCTAACGCCAATATGTATTTCAATAGGGGGATAGAAAAAGAGCACCTCAATAATTTTCAAGCTGCTTTACTTGATTATGATAAAGCATTATCACTTAATCCTAAATATGGGGATGTTTATTTTAACAGAGGGGTAATAAAAGCAAAACTTAATAATCATAGAGCAGCCATTCTAGACTTTAATAAAGCCATACAATTAGAACCAGCTGCCGATTTTTATTTTAGCAGAGCAATTTCAAAAGTTGCTTTGAATGATCACAAAAATGCTTTGGACGATTATAATAATGTTATTGCATTAGACTCTAGTGTTGAAAATGCTTTTTTTAATAGGGCACTTTGTAAAATGAAATTAAATGATTTTGCAGGTGCTTTACCCGATTTAGACATTGCTTTAGAAGACAATCAATCTAGCGCCGATATTTATTTTAATAGAGGCGTAGCATTAAGAAGCTTGCAGCAGTTTAAAGAAGCAAAAGAAGATTTTGATAGAGCAATTGTATTGAATCCTAAAAATGGAGACCTATTTGTAAACAGAGGGTTGATTCATTTAGAATTGGCCGATACGGCTGCAGCTATTGATGATTTCTCTAGTGCTATAGAGTTGAATAAAAAGAATGTGGGGGCTTACTTTAATAGAGGAATTCAATATGAAAAGTCAGGTGATTTTGAAGCAGCTCTAGAAGATTATAATAGCGCCCTAAAATTAGACCCGCAGTACGGTGATATCTATTTTAATAGAGGGGTAGTTAAAGCAGCATTAGGAGATAAAAAAGGGGCATTAGCCGATTATAATACCTGCATAAGATTAAAACCCAAAAATGCAGGCGCTTGGTATAATCGTGGATTATCAAAATATGCAGCCAAAGACTATTTAGGTGCTATTGCCGATTTTAATAAAGTGATTCTTTTAGACCCTGAAATGCCTAATATCTTCTTCAATAGAGGAATTGCAAAAGGACAATTAAAGCAATACGCTGCTGCATTGGCCGATTACGATAAAGCAATAGAGCAAGATTCCGGCAATGGAGATATCTATTTAAACCGGGGAATAGTTAAAGTAATACTTAAGCAAGTTGGAGGCGGTTGTGCTGACTTGCAAAAAGCAGCCGCATTGGGCAATGTAACTGCTGTTCTAGAATTAGAAAAGTCTTGCAAGTAATACCGTTTGTTTAATTAATATACCATTAACATATAAAAAAGTTGATTTTTTTCTCAAACCTGTAATATTGGTATAAATTTTAATACTTATTAGTCAAATTATTTAAAATAACTTTTATGAAAAAGATTTTATTGTCGGTTTTAGTAGTTTTTGCTGCTTTAGCAAGCGTTTCAGCACAAACAGCTGATGAAGTGATTAACAAGTATGTAGCTGCCATTGGTGGTGCAGACAAATGGAGTAAAATTCAGTCATTAAAAGTAGAAGGACAAATTGAAGTGCAGGGTCTAGCCATTCCATTTACTATGCAAGCCGTTCACATGAAGGGAATGCGTGTTGATGCAGAGTTTCAGGGTAATAAAATCATTGATATTACTACCCCAACAAAAGGATGGTCTCAAAATCCATTAATGGGTAAAAGCAGTTTAGAAGCTATCACAGCTGATGAACTTAAAACTAAATTAGATGAATTAGATGTTCAAGATGAGTTTGTAAATTATAAAGAGAAAGGTTCAACTGTTGAATATTTAGGTAAAGAAGAAGAAGAAGGTACTTCTTACCATAAAGTAAAATTGACCACTAAGAATGGCAATGAAAAAACGTACTATTTTGACCTTACTACCAACTTAATTTACAAAGAAGAGACTACTGTTAAGCAGCAAGGTCAAGAAATGAAGCAGTCTGTTAAATACCTAGATTACAAAACATTAGAGAATGGTATTAAGATGGCTTTTAAGTCTGATATGGGAATGATGATGATGGTTACCAACAAAGTGACCATTAATCCAACTATTGACGAAGCCATTTTTTCTGGAAACTAAATAATTCCAAACATGAGATACTTATTCGCTGTCCTGTTTTCAGGCATAGGCATGCTATTGCATGCACAAAACATTCCTTCCTTCAATACGGCACAATTTCAAGTAATGGGAGCAAGGGCATTAGGGCCCTCAACCATGAGTGGAAGAATCACTGCCATTGAAGGTGCTTACGCAGACGCACAACTTAATTTATACGTAGGTACTGCTGGTGGTGGAATTTGGAAAAGTCAAAATGGAGGGCAATCATTCAGTCCCATTTTTGATAAGTACAATCAATCCATAGGAGCATTGGCAATAGAACAAGGAAATGCAAGAGTAGTGTATGCTGGCACAGGTGAAAGTAATATGCGTAATTCAGTATCAATTGGTGCTGGTTTATATAAAACTACAGACGGTGGTAGCAATTGGCAGAAACTAGGATTGGATAGTACCGAACATATTAGCAAAATACTATTAGATCCATTAGATAAAAAAGTGGTGTATGTATCGGCTCCTGGTCCTTTATTTAAATCTTCTGTGCATAGAGGTTTATATAAGTCAATAGATGCTGGCAAAACCTGGGAAAAGATTTTGTACATCAATGAAAATACTGGATGCGCTGATATTGCCATTCATCCAACTAAATCGAATATAGTATTTGCATCAACTTGGGAATTTAGAAGAAAACCATTTTCATTTGTTTCTGGTGGTGCAGGTTCTGCACTCTATAAATCTAATGACGGGGGAAAATCATGGAATAAAATTACCAAGGGATTGCCTGAAGGAAATTTAGGTAGAGTAGTTATAAGCATCAATCCATCTAAGCCTTCTCAAGTATTGGCTTTAGTTGAAGCGGCTACTTCTGCTCTTTATCAGTCTAATGATGAAGGAGAAACTTGGACCAAGCTAACTGCTGCAACTGGCTTAACTGCTAGACCATTTTATTTTAGCACATTGATTATTGACCCCAAAGACCCAAAAAGAGTTTATAGGCCTGCTTATGATTTTAATTATTCCAATGATGGTGGAGCAACATTCAGCAATACGGTAATTGGAGGTGTAACTCCGCACGCCGATCATCATGCATTGTGGGTGAATCCATCTAATACTGATATGTTGTTCTTAGGAACTGATGGTGGTGTTTATTTGAGTTATAATAAAGGAATTACTTGGGAGTTTTTGAACAACTTACCGGTGCCTCAATTTTATCATGTAAGTATCGACAATCAATCGCCTTATAATATTTATGGTGGATTACAAGATAATAACAATTGGATGGCCCCTAATACTGCACCAGGTGGGGTTTCTTCTACCGATTGGAAAGCATTGGGTGGTGGTGATGGATTTTGGGTTCAACCAGATGCAGTAGATGAAAAAATAGTGTATGCTGAATCTCAGGGCGGAGAAATGTATCGCATTAATTTAAGAACTGGTTTGTCTACTGGAATGAAACCTAAGAAACAAGCGGGTGAAGAAGACCATCGATGGAATTGGAATACACCTATTGTAACTGCCAAGTCTAACACGAAGTCTGCTACAGGAAAAATTCAAAGCAATTTATATGTAGGTGCGCAGTACTTATTTAGGTCAAGAGACAATGGGAAAAATTGGGATAGAATTTCTCCTGATTTAACCACCAATAATAAAGCCATTCACAATAAACCAGAAAATAGTGTAAGCGTAACTGGCGATAATACCAGTGCAGAAAATCATGGTACTATTTTTACTATTGTACAGCATCCTCAAAACGAAAATATTATTTGGGTAGGTACCGATGACGGTAATTTAATGTTTACCAATAATGGAGGAAAAACTTGGGCCAATAAAAATGTAGGCATTACAAAGGCAGGTGTTCCTGCGCAGGCATGGATTAGTAGTATTGAATTGTCTTCGCACAATCCCAATAAAGTGTTTGTAACACTAGATCATCATATGTATGGAGATAACAACACCTATGCTGTAGTGAGTAATGATGGAGGAAATAGTTTTACCAAATTTGAATCTGAAGAATTCAGCGGTTTTGCTCATATTATAAGAGAAGATCCTAAAACACCTTCACTACTTTTTCTAGGAACAGAAGCTGGATTCTTTATTTCTTTAAACGCAGGAAAAACTTGGATGAGAAGTAAGTATCAAAATTTACCTTGGTATAGTTTGGTTAGAGATATTAAAATCCATCCAACAACAAATGATTTAATTATTGCAACACATGGACGTGGTGTTTATATTATTGATAATATTCAGCCGCTCAGAGAAATGGTGCAATCCGATTTAAGTAAACCATTTTTATTTTATCCTATTCAACCATTCAAATATGAATTTGGTGCACAGTACCCACAATCGGCGCCTAATTTAATTGGCTATGCAGGTTCTGCTAAATCATTGGCTCCTACGTTTTATTATTATTTAAAAGAGCGAAGTAATGATATTGTTAAAATAGAAATTTACAATTCGGAGAATAAAAAAATAAAAGACATCAATGGAACAGGGCTGAAGGGATTGAATAAAGTTTTTTGGACTCTAACAGCAAATCCTCCACGCGTTGCCAAAGGTGGGTTTATTGCACAATCTTCAGTACAAGCCGCAGGATTCTTAGGTCCTAAAGTGGCAGTAGGAAAATATAAAGTTGTAGTAAAAGCAGGGAATGACAGCAGTGTACAAACCTTAACTGTTTTACCTAATCCTTCAGCAGGCCTAAGTAAGATGGCTTTACAGAAGTTGTACCAGCAAAGTATGCGGTTATTTGTATTAGAAGAACAATTGGCTGATATGGTTGATACAATTGATGCAAAACTGTCTACTTGGAATAAGCAAACATCGAATGATGAGTTGAAGAAAAAAATTACCGCATTGGATAGCTTTAAAAGAGAGTTGATAGAACTCAATCGTAAATCTATCTTTTTTGATGAAGAAAAGTATAGAAGGCGAATTAGTGATTTTTACCTAGATATGATAAGAGCTTTAGAACCACTTTCTGAAAGCCAAGAAAAGGGAATTAATGTGCTAGAGTCAGAAATGAAAGTATATCAAAGCAGATTGAATTCACTTCTATAGTGTAAAGTATTATTAAAAGCCGCAATTATCTGTATGATTATTGCGGCTTTTTCATTTATATAGAACAAAATATTGCGGGTATTTGCTAGTTATTGGTTTTTATCTCTTTTTAAGCCCAGTAGTGACACTAATCCTCACATATTTGCGTTTTAGATGACCACCTTACTTATTAAAAACGTTTGCCATTGATGCAACATAAATTTGAGTGATGTGGTCATAACTCAGGTACAAATCATTCATATATAGGTGTTGAATAAATTTTTTTGAAAATTTTTTAAAGAATTAACAAAAATTTTATTTAAACCAAAAAATGTGTATTTTGTACACGCTTAATAACCAGTAAACTGCCATTTATGAATCTAAGACTGCTTGCTAGGCCCATATTATTGGGTGCCTTCGCTTGTCTGTTTGCCATCTTCTCGCATGCGCAAACAAAAACAGTTACCGGTAAGGTAACTGACTCAAAAGACGGATCACCACTTTCTGGTGCATCTGTAGTAGCTAAAGGAACTTCAACAGGTACCCAAACGGGTGCAGACGGTTCCTTCAAGTTAAACGTTCCTTCTACTGTAAAAACACTTGTGATTTCTTTCGCAGGTTTTGGTAATGTAGAAGTGAATATTTCTGCAACCAATACGGCCAATGCCAAATTAACATCAACCGCTGATGCGTTAACTGATGTTGTGGTAATTGGTTATGGTTCTAGAAAAACAAAAGACGTAACAGGTTCTGTTGCGCGTGTAACGGAGAAAGACTTTAACAAAGGTCAAATTGCTTCTCCTGATCAGTTGTTGCAAGGACGTACTCCAGGTGTGTTGGTTACTCCATCTACCGGTGAGCCAGGTGCTGCTGCAACAATCAATATTAGAGGTACAGGATCTATTAGTGGTGCTCAAGAGCCATTGTATGTAATTGACGGAGTTCCGTTGATTCAAGGTGGTACGCTTGGCTCTGCTAGTGGTGTTGAAGGAAGCACAACTCCTAAAAACCCATTGATTTTCTTAAACCCGAATGATATTGAAAGCATCACTGTATTAAAAGATGCATCTGCTGCAGCCATTTATGGTTCAAGAGGTGCAAATGGTGTAATCTTAATCACTACCAAACAAGGTAGAGGTGGTAAAGCCGGTATTTTTAATTTTGGTGCTACTACAAGCATGGCTAACACAGCTCGTCGTTATGACTTGATGAATGCACAAGACTTCTTGTTGGCTGCTAAAAAAGCAAACATTGATGGTGGTGCAGATCCTGTTGCGGCTGGCGTAGCTGTTAGAGGTATTGACAATGGTGCAAGCACCGATTGGCAAGACCAAATTTTCCGTCAAGCAATTTCTCAGAACTATAACCTTAGCTGGGCATATAGTAACAAAGGAACAACTGCTCGTTTAAGTGCTTCTTACGATGACCAACAAGGTATTGTAAGAAACAGCGGATTAAAGCGTATTACTACACGTGCTAACTTGGGTCAGAAGTTGTTCAACGATAAGTTGAAATTAGAAGCAAATATTACTTACTCAAATACAAAGAATCAATACGCACCATTGTCTAACAATGCGGGATATCAAGGTTCTTTATTAGGTGCTGCTTTACAGTTAAACCCAACCAATCCTGTTTACAATAGTGATGGTTCATTTTTCCAACCAGGCGATCAGCGTAACCCAGTACAAATGTTGGCTTACTTTGATGACCGCGATTTTGTAAACAGATTCTTAACTAACCTATCTGCTACTTATCAAATTACTCCAAGCTTATCATATAGAGCGGTACTTGGTTTAGATAATTCGAAGTCTGAGCGTACTGCATTTGCAGATCCTCGCTTAGGTTCTAACGCATATGGTGGTACTATCAACGTATTTGGTAGAGATTATCAAAATGGTATTCAGGGAAATGGTCGTGTTACTAGACAAAACTTGGAAACAAAGTCTACTTTGATAGAGCATTATTTTACTTATGATAAAACTTTCAACAATGTTCACGCAATCAACGCTGTTGCAGGTTATTCATACCAAAGCTTCCAAACCAGCTACACTGGTAGTTTTGGTTGGGGTTTAAATACACCAGTGGTTACACCAAAAGATGTATTTGTTAAAGATTACAGTAAGTTTAAAAACTATGCAAACTTTGTTCCTGGTTTTGACAGAAACGAATTACAATCTGTTTTTGCTCGTGTAAACTATACATACAAAGACAAATATTTCTTAACTGCTACAGTTAGATCTGACGGATCTTCTAAGTTTGGTTCAAACAATCGTTATGGTACTTTCCCTGCATTTGCATTTAAGTGGAGAGTGTTAGAAGAAGCTTGGGCTCAAAATACTTTAGGTAAATTGTTTAGTGATTTTAATGTGAGAGTTAACTATGGTAAATTGGGTAGCCAAGATAACCTAGGTTCTTATGCTGCATTAAATCTTCAACAAACATTTGATGTTGGTAGCGGTCCTGTAACTCGTTTCATTCAGCAAGGTAACCCTAACTTGAAGTGGGAAGAAGTTGCAACAACTGGTGTTGGTGTAGACTTCACTACTAAAAATGGTCGTTTATCTGCAACTGTAGATTATTACAAAAATGAGCGAACTAATATGTTGTTCTTTGCTCCAACTCCAGGTGGATTTGCTCCAACAAGTAGCTGGTGGATCAATTTACCAGGTAATGTGGTAAACAAAGGCTGGGAATTTAGTGTAAACTATAAACTAGTTAAAGGAAATAAATTCAACTGGGATGTTAATGCAAACTTAACAACTGTAAGCAATAACGTAACTGGTTTACCAACTCCAATTAATACTGGTGCGGTAAGTGGACAAGGTTTAACTGGAGCAT
>JBKBWE010000381.1:0-2081 GCA_046289145.1 Sediminibacterium sp. | reverse complement strand
TTCTATACCGGACTGGGGGTGTACTCCTTACGCTGCAGATAAAAATGACAAGGAAATAAGTGTTGAAATTGATTCCTATAATCATGTTTGCAATCAATTTTCAAAAAAGTACCATACTGGCTTCATCAATATAACTGAAGAAACAAGAGTAGAGAGTAAAAACCCTGCTGCTCTTGCTTCTGATCAGTTACATTATTCTGGTATAACCCACTTGCATTGGGCTACCAAATTGGCAAATCAAATAATTGAAATTCACCAATAAGTTTCTATTGATTTTGTTTTGCTTCTGCTTTCATTTTTTCATTTGCAGTAATTACAAAATGAACTCTTCTATTTAAAGCCCTATTTTCATCGCTGGTATTTTCTAGTTTAGGCTGACTTTCACCATACCATTTGGTTGTAATTCTGCTAGAAGAAACGCCTGTTGCTAACAAAGCATTTGCAACTGCATTTGCCCTACGTTCAGACAAAGACATATTATAACTAGCGGAACCTGTATTATCTGTATGCCCCTCTATCAAAATATTTGTATCAGGATATTCAGTAAAAACATTGTTCAATTTATTTAAAGCCAATTGTGAATTACTATTAATTGTATATTGATTATTGGCAAAATATACGCCTGCTTGAGATCCATCAGGATTCTTTTCATCAAAAGTTACATTGATTCCTTCCCCTACTCTTTCTACTGTTGCACCTGGAATGGCATTTTTTATTTCAGCTGCTTGTTTATCCATTTTATTGCCAATTATTCCACCAGCAACTCCTCCGATTGCAGCACCTAAAATTGCTCCTAAAGCAGTATTGTTTTTATTCCCAATATTATTTCCAAGTACGCCTCCAATAACTGCGCCACTTGTAGCACCTACTGCTACCCCTCTTTGTTGATTAGTTGATTGTTTAATTGTTTCACATCCGTTAATAATAAGTGCCCCAAATGCAAAAAAGGTAAATTTGACGATTGTAATTTTCATAGTGGTAAAGTTGGCTAACTCCAACCAAACCATTGTTATATAACAATTGGAATTTGTTACATCATTTGCAGATACCCAGCCATCTCCTTTTGGTAACTTTCCGCAACATTAGCAGCCTGAATAGAAAAATCTTCTGCTTCCGATGCAAAAATAATTGCCCTACTCGCATTAACTAATAAACCAATATTTTTATTAAGCCCATACCTGCTTGCATCTTTTAAGCTTCCGCCTTGAGCCCCAACACCAGGGACTAATAGAAAATTATCTGGAACAATATTTCTGATTCGTTCTAATTCAGTTGCTTGAGTTGCACCTACAACAAACATCAAATTGTCTTTAGTGCCCCAGGTTGATACGCGTTCTAATACATGTTCATATAATCTTTTTTCAACAGAACCCTGTGTAATATGAGGCACCATCGTTAATGACTCGTCGTATTCTTCTAAAAGTAACTGTTGAAAATCGTTGCTCCCAATATTTGAAGTCAATCCTAAAACAATGGTTACTTTGTTATCATATTCTAAAAAAGGTCTGATACTATCTTCCCCCATATAAGGTGCAACCGTTATTGCATCAAAATTAAGTGCTTCAAAAAAAGCCTTGGCATATTGAGTTGAGGTGTTGCCAATATCTCCTCTTTTAGCATCTGCAATAGTAAAATGTGTTTGGGGTATATAATCCAATGTTTCTTTCATTATCTCCCACCCTTTCAAACCCTGAGATTCATAAAAGGCCGTATTGATTTTATAACTAACACAGTAAGGGAGTGTAGCGTCAATGATTGCTTTATTAAACTGAATTACCCCGTCTGGTTTTCCTTTTAGGTGAACTGGTAATTTGGTAATATCTGAATCTAATCCTACACATAAATAAGATTGCTTCAAAACAATTTGTTCAGTTAAAGAAGATGCTGTCATACTACGAAATTAGTGGTTCTTTTGCAATTGAATGAATGAAGCTATATTTGAGGCTGAACGTTGCTTTATGGAAAAAGAACCAATGTATTACGGCACTTATCTACAGTTGGATAAGGTTATTCAAAGCCAACACCCTGTTAGCTTTGAAACTGGCAATGAACCAGCTCATGATGAAATGTTATTCATCATT
>JBKBWE010000083.1:0-9894 GCA_046289145.1 Sediminibacterium sp. | reverse complement strand
CCCTAAAACAAACAACCGTTAGTTAGTTTGTGAAGCAAATCTAGGGGATTTTACTGGTAATTTCATTTAAAAAAAAGCGTTAAAATATTCACAGTTTTACCAACTGCAGCAATTCTTGAAACTGTGTAGGCTGAATGAAGACTATTTTCTTTAAATCTTCCAAGGAGTCAAATAATCCATATTGTTTTCTATACGTTACAATAGCAACTGCAATAGCAGGTGAAACCCCCACTTTTTGCAGCAAAGCCGCACTAGCTGTATTTATGGAAGGTTTTTCTGTATTATTCAATTGTAAGAAAGGCTTTATTTGCACATATAAAGAATCAGAAATGCCATAGGTTTTTTTAACTTCTTCAATTTCAGCAAAGCCACCCAACTTTTCTCTGAATTTAACTATTCTTGCAGCAAGAACTGGCCCTATACCCGGCAGCAATTCCCAAGTTGCAATTGAAGCTTCATTAATATCAATGTTGGGTATTTTTTTAGGGCTAAAAGTTTCATCATAGCCGCGGTTTCTTTTAACCCCTTGGTATTGGTTAGGGCCTTGCTGTTCCGGAATGCGGATAAATGGAATCAAGGCTTTTGCAACAGCGGGATCAATCCCCCATATCTTTAAAAAATCTTCAGGCAACCTAAATTGTCCACCCTTATTTCTATAACGAACAATAGTCTGCACATTTTTTGGTGTCAAGCCCAGTGAAACTAGTTGGTTTTCTGATGCACTATTTGGATTAAAATAAAAATAAGTGGGCTTAACTAAAACCTCTTTAGTAAAAGAATTTGTAGCTTTTTCTGTTTTATTATTTTCTACATATTCCATCTCTTTAAGCCATGCTGTATCTGACGGTTGTAGGGCTTGAATACTAGGCTTTATCAATTTTGGCAAATAAAGAATCAAGCCCAATAACAACAATAGAATTACCAAGCCAATTCTTTCTTTTTTAGAAAACTGTAAATAGTCTTTAATAATTTTTTTCACTACCGCAATAAATTGCGGGATTACAAACTAATACAAAGCCCATCGTAAGCTAGTTGTGCATGATTGGGTAATTCTGCATTAATTGCTTCATGCATACCTAGCTGGTGACTAATATGGGTAAAATATACTTGAGGAACACCTGTCAATTGAGCAATATCTAGTGCTTCTTGTAAAGTAAAATGCGACAAATGCTTTTCTTTTCTCAATGCATTTAATACTAAAACTTTGGAGCCTTTAATTTTATCCAACTCAGATTGCTCAATAAAGTTAGCGTCTGTGATATATGTAAAATCTCCTAATCTAAATCCTAGTACTGGCATACGATGGTGCATTACATGAATAGGTTGAATAGGAATATCGCCTATAAAGAATGGGGCTTCACCAATAGTATGCATTTGCAGCTCAGGAGTTCCAGGATACCGTTTATCTGAAAAAGCATAATAAAAATCTCGACGAATGGCTTCTTCGGTGGAAGAATTGGCATAAATATCCATGGCATTTCCAGAAAAGAAATTGAAAGCCCTAATATCATCTAACCCTGCAATATGGTCTTTATGTTGATGAGTAAATAATACAGCGTCTAAATGAGTGGTTTTGCTCCTCAACATTTGGTACCTAAAATCAGGGGTTGTATCAATAACAATGCTGGTGTGCTTAGATTGAACGAGTACACTTGTTCTTAACCGTTGATCTTTGGAATTAGTAGACAAACATACATCACAACCACACCCAATCATAGGAATGCCAGTGCTGGTACCTGTTCCTAAAAACTGAATATTAAATTGGGGTTGTTTCACCTATTAAAACTAAGGTAATTTTGATTGGACACTACCGTAAAAGACGCAATTATTCGGTTACTGTAACGGATTTTTTAACTACTTCCTCGTAAAGCTTTTGAGATTCAAGCGTTAACTTATCAAATTGAATATTTAGCTGCGGAATAATTTCCATTAATGTGTTAATTCTACCCTCGGTATTTAGAAACTTATTTAAGACAACCACTCTTCTAGCTTCTAGTAAACACCATCCGCTTTGAAAAGTGCCTCTTTCATATCTGACAACATATTCAGATTCACCCAAAATATCTTCCAACTTGTCTAATGTTGATTGCGTGTATTTCATAGCACAACAAATTTAAACTTAGTGCTACTTAATTGGCAATGGTTTTATCCACAAATTGGGTAGAAATACCGAATAACTATGCCTTTGAGTCCATTTTGATAAGAGGAACAATCATTTCTTCTAAGCTGATACCCCCATGCTGAAAACTATTCTTGTAATAGTTCACATAATGATTATAGTTATTGGGATAACATAAAAAACCATCTTCTTTGGCAAAAATGAAGGAAGAATTAATACTTGGTACTGGTAATCCTGCCTTTAAAGGATCCCGAAATGCCAGCACTTCTTTATCATCATAATTCAAATTTCTACCATGTTTGTACCGCAAATTGGTAGTGGTTTGCTTATCTCCAATAACTTTATGAGGCGTTTTTACTCGAACACTTCCATGATCGGTTGCCAAAATAATCCTAATTTTTTTGTCGGAAACTTTTTTAAGTGCTTGATGCAAAGGGCTGTGTTCAAACCAACTCTTAGTTAAACTTCTGTAACTAGCTTCGTCACTTGCTAATTCTTTCAATACTTCCATTTCAGTTCTTGCATGACTGAGCATGTCTACGAAATTGTAAACAATCACATTCAACTGATTCCCCATTAAATTATGCATATTATTCACCAGCTGTTGGCCATCTTGGTGATTCAAAATTTTGTGGTAACTAAATTTAATTTGATCCTTCTTTAATCTTTTTAGCTGTGCAGCTAAAAATTCTTGTTCATGTAAATTTTTACCCCCCTCTTCTTCATCATTTTTCCATAACTGTGGAAACTTTTTTTCTATTTCTGCAGGCATCATACCAGCAAAAATTGCATTACGACAATATTGTGTAGCAGTTGGTAGTATAGAATAAAAACTGTCTTCTTCTGTTACCCTAAAGCTTTCAGCAAATATGGGCTCAATGGCTTTCCATTGATCGTATCGTAAATTATCTATTAAAATAAAAAAGAGTGGAACATCCTGTTCTATATGTGGAAGTACTTTAAACTGCAATAATTGATGGCTCATTATTGGAGCATCCGCTGCTGCTGAAGCAACCCATTTTTCGTAATTTTTAGAAATAAATTTTCCAAAAGCAGCATTGGCTTCTTTTTTCTGATTGTAAAAAATATCCCTCATTTCTGGGCTATCACTTTTCTCCATTTCTAATTCCCAGTATACTAACTTTTTATATAAATCCATCCACTCCTGGTAATCAGGATTACCCGAAAGTGCCATAAACAACTCACTAAACTGTTGCTGATAGGAAACGGTTGTTTTTTCTGCAACCAACCGCTTGTTATCGATTATTTTTTTTAAACTGAGTAAAACCTGATTGGGATTCACTGGCTTAATTAAGTAATCGGCAATTTGACTTCCGATGGCTTCATCCATCAAATTCTCAGTTTCATTTTTAGTGATTAACACAATGGGCAATCTTTGTTGCAATTGCTTCATTCGGGTAAGTGTTTCTAACCCTGTAATCCCTGGCATGCTTTCATCCATTAACACTACATCAACAGAATGCTGTTGAATATATTCAATAGCATCATAGCCATTGGTTAAAGTATGCACTGCATACCCCTTTGCTTCTAAAAAGATTTTTTGCGACTGAAGACTTTCAATTTCGTCGTCTACCCATAATATCTGTGCAATTGCCATATTGCTAAGCTATTTATAATTTTGTTTGTAGTTCTAAATACTACCTTTATTAACAATTCAGCAACAGCATGGCCAATCCAAAAAGAAAGATTATTAACGATCCCGTATACGGTTTTATCACAATCAGCCACCCTCTCATTTTTTCAATTATTGGCCACCCTTTTTATCAGCGCTTGAGAAGGATTCAACAGATGGCTATGGCTCAACTGGTTTATCCTGGGGCTGTACATACTCGTTTACATCATTCATTAGGGGCATACCATCTAATGTGCAATGTGGTGAATGAGCTTCGAAGCAAGGAAATTGAAATTACTAAAGAAGAGGAAATTGCTGTTAAAGCAGCAATTCTATTACACGATATAGGGCATGGGCCATTCTCTCATGCATTAGAGCATGAACTAGTTTTGGGTGTTCATCATGAAGACCTTTCGCTTCAAATTATGCAACTCATGAATAACGAGTTGAATGGTCAGTTAAGTTTAGCCATAGCTATTTTTACCAATCAATACCACAAACCATTTCTGCACCAACTCATCAGCGGCCAATTAGATGTAGACAGAATGGACTATTTAAGCAGAGACAGTTTTTTTTCTGGTGTTAGCGAAGGCGTAATTGGATATGATCGAATTTTGAAAATGCTCACTGTGCATCATGGTCAGCTTATGATTGAAGAAAAAGGCATTTATAGCGTAGAAAAATTTTTAGTTGCTAGACGTCAAATGTATTGGCAGGTTTATTTGCATAAAACGGTTTTGTCTGCGGAAAAAATGCTGGTTAAAATTATTCAGAGAGTAAGGTCTATTTATAATGAACATCGAGACAGTTTAGCCACAGGATCACAAATAGACTTTTTTTTAGGAGAATTTAAGGGCCCTATGAATACAGAAACCATTAAACGTTTTTGTTTGATGGACGACTTTGATGTTATTAGTGCCATTAAAAAATGGAGCAGCCATTCAGACAAAGTACTCTCACTGCTTTGCACTAGAATGCTCAACCGAAATATTTATAAAACCAGTATTCAAGCAACCCCATTTGAACCTTTATTTGTGGAAACAAAAAAGCAACAGGTTATGCAACAGTTTGGGGTAAATGCAGAAGAAGCTGATTTTCTATGTTTCACTGGCATTGCAACCAATACTACTTACCAAAGCAAAGAAGAAAAAATCAATATTCTGTACAAAGATGGAACGGTAAAAGATATTACAGAAGTAGACAATTCTATGATACAGCAAAATCTTTCGTCTCAGATAAAAAAATTCTACATTTGTCTGTTAACCTAACCCACCTTTATGCAGTTTAGCGCAGCCCAGATTGGATTAATGATCAATGGAACTATTGAAGGAGATGCCAATGCAATAGTTGATTCATTTGGTAAAATTGAAGAAGCAAAATCTTCTCAAATATCTTTTCTAGCCAACCCTAAATACGAGGACTATTTATATTCTACCCAAGCATCGGTGGTAATTGTGAACCAATCATTGCAATTAAAAGCACATGTAAAAGCAACCCTGATAAGGGTTCCAGATGCTTATAGTGCTTTTGCTGTATTAATGACCAAGTACCAAGAAATGGCTGCCAATCAACTAACAGGCATCCAAAGTCCTAGTCATATTGCTGATTCTGCTAGTATTGGCTCATCGGTTTATATTGGTGCTTTTGCATTTATTAGTGATCAAGTAAAAATTGGGAACAATAGCAAAATTTATCCAGGCGTCTATTTAGGCGAAAGGGTGATTGTTGGAGACAACTCTACTATTTATCCTGGAGTTAAAATTTATAAAGATTGTGTAATTGGAAACAATGTAATTATACATGCTGGTGTAGTAATTGGGAGTGATGGATTTGGATTTGCACCTCAAGCAGATGGCAGTTTTACCAAAGTGCCACAGTTGGGTAATGTGGTAGTAGAAGATTATGTTGAAATTGGCGCTAATAGCACTATTGATAGAGCTACTATGGGGTCTACGCTAATTTGTAAGGGTGTTAAGATTGATAATCTGGTTCAAATTGCCCATAATGTAGAAATTGGAAGCAATACCGTTATTGCTGCACAAACAGGCATTAGTGGCAGCTCCAAAGTAGGCAAGTATGTAATGATGGGCGGACAAACAGGTGTTGCGGGTCATTTAAGTATAGCAGATGGCACTAAAATTGGTGGAAGAAGCGGAATTACCAAAACCATTAAAGAACCCAATAAATCGGTTAACGGTTACCCAGCTTTTGATTATACCAGCTCATTAAGGGTTCAAGCAGCAACCCGAAATTTACCTGAAACCGAAAAAAGGATTCAAGCCTTAGAAAAATTAGTAGCAGAACTGCTTTCTGAAAGGGTTAAATCGTAATATGAGGTTAAACCATTGGGATAACTTAATTTCGCAATCTTAAAGCGCGGAACTATGGATATGAATTTTAATCCCGAGAAACAACATACTTTATTTCAACCAATTCAAATTAGTGGAACTGGGTTACATACTGGTGTATTGGTAGATATGATCTTAAAGCCTGCTAATCCTGGATTTGGTATTCAATTTCAACGTACCGATTTACCCAATAAGCCCATCATAAAAGCAGATTGCGACTTAGTAACCGATACTAGTAGAGGTACTACCCTGCAGGTGGGTGATGCTAAAGTGAGCACCGTTGAACATATTCTAGCAGCCTTAGTAGGAATGGGCGTAGACAATGTATTGATAGAAGTGAATGGACCTGAAATTCCTATCATGGACGGGAGCTCAGCCCCTTTTATTTCTTTAATTGAAGAAATAGGTGTTTTAGAACAAGAAGCTGCCAAGATCTGGTACAGTTTAGATGAGAATATTTATCATTACGACGAAGGCAAAAGAGTTGAAATGGTGGCTTTGCCTGCGATGGACTATCAAATAACTACATTGATAGATTTTAATAGTCCTGTATTAGGTACCCAACATGCTGGTTTAAAAACCATCAAAGACTTCAAAACAGAAATTGCTCCTTGTAGAACATTTTGTTTTTTACACGAGTTAGAAATGTTATTAGACAATGATTTAATAAAAGGCGGAGATATTAACAATGCAATTGTGGTGGTAGACAAACCCATTACAGATGCAGAAATGACTCGTTTGGCAAAGATTTTTAAGAAAGAAGAAATAGCGGTTAAAAGTGAAGGGTATTTGAACAACTTAGAATTAAGATTCCCGAACGAACCAGCCAGACATAAATTATTAGATGTTGTAGGAGATCTTGCACTAATAGGATACCCAATTAAAGCAAGAATTATTGCAAATAGACCAGGACATAGTTCTAATGTGGAGTTTGCAAAAAAAATCAAACAGTACATCAAAAAAAACAAACACGTAAAAGGGGTTCCAACTTATGACCCTACTGTACCCCCTGTTTACACATTAGAACAAATAGAAAAAACTTTACCGCATAGACACCCTTTTTTATTGGTTGATAAAATCATTGAATTAACCGACACTTATATTGTGGGTATCAAGAATGTAAGTTTTAATGAATGGTTTTTCCCAGGACATTTCCCTGGTAATCCGGTAATGCCTGGCGTGCTTCAAATTGAGGCGCTTGCCCAAACAGGAGGTATTCTTTGTATCAACTCTATGCCTGAAGGAAAATACGATACCTATTTCTTAAAAATCGACAATTGCAAATTCAAACAAATGGTAAGGCCAGGTGATACCATGGTATTAAAGTTAGAATTTCTTGGCCCCATCAGAAGAGGTATATGTGAAATGAGAGGTACGGTTTATGTTGGAGGAAAAGTTGCCACAGAAGCAGATTTAGTGGCACAAGTAGTAAGAAGAGCAGACAACTAAAGAAATCAAAATCGTATCTTACCATTGAAACAAAAAATATGACGCATCCTTATACTTATATTGATCCCAATGCCCGCATTGCCCCCAATGTAAAAATTGATCCATTTACCGTAATTCACGGAGATGTTCAAGTGGGAGAAGGCACTTGGATTGGTAGCAATGTTACCATTATGGATGGCACTAGAATTGGAAAAAATTGTCGCATATTTCCCGGTGCGGTATTAGGTGCTATTCCTCAAGACTTAAAATTTGTTGGAGAAAAAACAACCGTTGAAATAGGGGACCATACTACAATTAGAGAATTTGTAACCATCAATAGAGGAACTGAAGACAGAGGAAGAACCGTCATTGGGAATCATTGTTTAATTATGGCTTATAGTCATATTGCGCACGATTGTATTATTGGCAGCCATGTTATCATGAGTAATAGTGTTCAGGTGGCTGGCCACGTAACAATTGGAGATTGGGCAGTAGTAGGTGGTGTTAGTGCGGTGCACCAGTTTGTAAATATTGGACAACACACATTTATAGCAGGTGGAAGCTTGGTAAGCAAAGATGTGCCTCCTTATATAAAAGCGGTGCGCAACCCATTAAGCTATGGAGGAGTAAATAGTGTTGGGTTAAAGAGAAGGGGATTCCCATTAGAACAAATCAACCATATTTTAGACGTATACAGAACCATTTACAATAAAGGGTTGAACACTTCTCAGGCATTAGAATACATAGAAGAAGAATTGCCCGCAACTGATGAAAGAGACGAAATCGTGACTTTCATTAGAGAAAGTGGTCGTGGTATTATCAAGCGTTTTACTAAGGGCGCCAACGATGATGAATAATTATTTCATTGAACTAATCAACTGTGGTAAAAAATTTAATCGGGAATGGATTTTCCGAAGATTGAATTATCAATTTAACACAGGACAAGCTTATGCTATAACCGGCCACAATGGTTCAGGAAAGAGCACGCTGTTGCAATGTATTGCTGGTAATATCAATTTTAATGAAGGCGATTTTAAATTGCCTGTAGATGTTGAAAAACATTTTCAACATATTTCTATTTGTACGCCTTATTTAGAATTGATTGAAGAGATGAGTGGAATTGAACTATTAGCGTTTCATAACAATTTCAAACCATTAAGCAATAAAAAAACAATACCTGAAATATTAGCACTTATTGGATTAGGAAAAACTGCCAACAAACAAATTAGTAAGTTCAGTAGTGGAATGAAGCAACGACTTAAGCTGGCCCAAGCTATTTTTTCAGACACCCCTGTTCTATTATTGGATGAGCCCTGTACCAATTTAGACAAAGAGGGCTACGCACTTTATCAAACGCTAATTCAAACTTATTGCAACGATAAAATCGTCATCATTTGCAGCAATGAAGAGGCTGAAATTCATTTTTGTTCTCAGCGCATTCATATTAATGATTACAAATAATTTACCTTCTACTTGCAATTAATAAATTAAGATCGGTATATTTTAAATCAAACTTCTGACTGATATAAATATCAGTTACAGAACCTTTAAACAGATAAACCCCTTCTCGAACATTGAACTTGTGCCAAATCATTTCTTCTAAGCCTCCCTCATCACTTATTTCTAATAATAAGGGCATTAATACATTACTAATTGCTTGAGATGCAGTTCTTGCAAACCCGCTTGGGATATTGGGCACACAATAATGAATAACCCCATGCTTTAAAAAAGTAGGTTCTTCAAAACTAGTGAGCTCACTGGTTTCAAAACATCCGCCTCTATCTATGGCAACATCAATAATGATACTATTAGGACGCATTGCAGCAACCATTTCTTCGGTTACAACTACAGGAGCCCTACCATATTCATTGCTTAAAGCTCCTACAGCTACTTCACAGGTCTTTAACTGTTTAGCTAATATGCGAGGCTCTAAAACACTGGTCCAAACGCGTTGTCCCAAATTATTTTGCATTTGTTTAAGTCGATAGATATTATTGTCAAATACTTTTACTGAAGCCCCCATTGCCAAAGCATTCCTAGTTGCACATTCACCTACTATTCCTGCTCCAATTATAACCACTTTGGTAGGTGGAATACCACTGATTCCCCCTAATAATACCCCCTTCCCCTCATTAAAACTGCTCAAATATTGTCCAGCAATCAACATCACCGCACTACCAGCAATTTCACTCATGCTTCTTACAATGGGATAAGTTCCACTATCATCTTTAAAATTTTCAAAGCTTAGCGCTGTAATTCGCTTAGCCATCATTTTTTCAATAATGTCTTTTTTTAGTGCTGAATGGTGTATAGGAGAGATAATGATTTGATTCATTTGTAGCAATGGGATATCATCTTCAACGGGT
>JBKBWE010000082.1:0-9906 GCA_046289145.1 Sediminibacterium sp. | reverse complement strand
CCTCCAGTGGGCGGTGAGCTGGTGCCACCAGCGCCGAGTCCAAATGGACCACCCCCGTAGGTGGCCTGCGTCTGAGGGGACTGTGCAAAGCCGCCGGGAGTGCTCAAGCCATACGGCCAGCTGGGTGGTGTCTGCGAGCCAGCAATCCCCGGTGAGGTGCTGAGTGCTGGTGGTCCCGAGGTGAATGGTGCTACCGTGCTGGTTTCAGGATTGATGAAATCCGAGATGAGATCAATGCGATTTTACAACACGAATTTAAAGGGGATTTGACAGAACTTCAGGAACTCGAGAAAAAAGAAGAAGATCTACGAAAACGTGTAGCAGGTCCAAATTCCATCTTTGAACTTAAAACGCAAATTCTAAACTTAGATGCAGATGACAATATCAAAGCTTCTATATATGATAAATATTTAAATCCCATTGATTCTGAAAAAGAACAATGGGTGTTAAAATGTATAGAAGTTTCAGAAAGTGCATCAGAACATAAAATTGGTCAATTCCTTTATAATTTTATAAATCAAAAAAATATCGATATAAAAATCGAACTCAAAAATTTAGACAATCTTGTTGGGTATGGAATTAAGACCCAGATCGAATTTTCGAATCAATTCTATAATGTTTTTATAGGAAACGAAGAACTGATAAAAACACAGTATCCTTATGGAGAACAATTGATAGACTTTGTAAAAAGAAACTTTCAGGAGGAGAAAACGTCGATTCCTGTATACTGTATAGTTTCGGATCTATATTTTGGTGTTTTCTTTTTGCAAGATACATTAAGAAAGAATTCTAAAGAACTAATAGAATTTTTAAAACAAAATCATATTGAACCCATATTAGCAACAGGCGATAAACAAAGAATTGCAGAAAGAATTTCTCGAGAACTCGGTATCATCAAAGTATATTACGAAATGAAACCTGAGGATAAATTACTTTTGATCGATACATTACAAAAAGATGGCATTGTAGGAATGGTAGGGGATGGCTTAAATGATGCAGGCGCTTTAAGTAAGAGCAATGTAGGTATTGCAGTAGTAGATAATACTATTCAGTTTTCTCCTGCTAGTGATGCAATCATGTTATATGATCAGCTGCCTTTATTAGATCAATACATTAAAGCGGCTATATGGTCTAAGAATTTAATCAAAACCACTTTTGTAATATCCACTTTATATAATGTGGTGGGATTGTATTTTTCTGTAACTGCTCAAATGTCTCCCTTGGTAGCGGCCATTTTAATGCCATCCAGCACTTTCACCATCGTGATTTCTACCATGTTGGGTGCAGCACTTATTGAAAAATTTTGTTTTAAAAATATTGCTGATCTTAAAAATATCCATCAATGATTGTGATTGTTTTTTTACTCATCATTAGCCTCCTAGTTGCTTCAGGATTCCTGATTGCATTTATATGGGGTTCTAAAACAGGGCAGTTTGATGACCATTTTACACCAGCGAGTAAAATTTTATTTGATCAAACCAATCAACCAACAGAGAATAAATAGAAAACCATGCAGTTAGAAAAATTCAGTTTCGACAATTCCATCGTCCGGAAATTCGCTTTTGCCACTGTTTTGTGGGCAATAGTAGGGATGCTGGTTGGGGTAATTATTGCTTTTCAACTAGCTTACCCTGCACTCAATTTAGGTATATCCTATACTAGTTTTGGACGATTAAGACCATTGCATACCAATGCAGTCATTTTTGCATTTGTGGGCAACGGTATTTACACCGGAGTTTATTATATGATGCCCCGGTTACTCAAAACCAGTATGTGGAGTAAAGCACTCGGATTAGTCCATTTCTGGGGCTGGCAGTTAATCATTGTTGCAGCAGCAGTAACACTTCCTTTGGGTTTAACACAAGGAAAGGAATATGCTGAGCTAATTTGGCCTATTGATATTGCTATTACCCTTATTTGGGTAGTGTTTGGTATCAATATGTTTGCAACCATATTAACCAGAAGAGAAAGACATTTATATGTTGCAATCTGGTTTATTATTGGTACTTGGGTAACTGTTGCTTTATTGCATATTGTAAACTCTTTTTCATTGCCTACTTCTATGACGCATAGTTATAGTTGGTATGCAGGAGTTCAAGATGCATTGGTACAATGGTGGTATGGTCATAATGCGGTTGCATTTTTCTTGACCACCCCTATGTTGGGTATCATGTATTATTTTGTTCCTAAAGCCGCTGGAAGACCAGTCTATTCTTATAAGTGGAGTATTATTCACTTCTGGGCTTTGATTTTTATATATATCTGGGCAGGTCCTCACCACTTGTTGTATACTGCATTACCTGATTGGGCACAATCATTGGGTGTAGTATTTAGTATCATGCTGATACTTCCAAGTTGGGGTGGTATGTTAAACGGAATTTTCACTTTACGTGGTGCTTGGGATAAGGTAAAAGAAGATCCCATTTTGAAAATGTTCATTGTAGCATTGACTTGTTATGGTATGAGCACTTTTGAAGGTCCAATGCTATCACTTAAAAACGTGAATGGATTTGCACACTATACCGATTGGATTGTTGCACACGTTCACGTAGGCGCACTTGGATGGAACGGATTCTTGATATTTGGTATGTTATATTGGTTAGTTCCTAGAATTTACAATACCAAATTGCATTCTGTTAAAATGGCCAATACGCATTTCTTAATTGGAACCGTAGGTATATTACTTTACGCGATTCCTATGTATTGGGCAGCTATTTCTCAAGCTTTGATGTGGAAACAATTTACTCCAGAAGGACAGTTGAAGTTCCAGTTTTTAGAAACAGTGACCCGCATCATTCCTATGTATATTTTAAGAGGATTGGGTGGTACCATCTATTTAGTAGGGGTAATCATCATGGTAGTTAATTTAATCAGAACTGCAAAAGCTGGATCATTTGTTCCCGAAGAACATGGTGAAGCACCTGCACTAGCTGCACAACCATTACCAGAAGGAAAAGCTTACTGGCACTCAATCATAGAAAGAAGACCAGTGCAAATGTTGGTGATGAGTTTGATTGTAGTGTCTGTTGGAGGCGCTATTGAAATCATTCCTACATTTATTGTGAAAGAGAATGTTCCTACCATTAGCACTGTAAAGCCTTATACACCGCTTGAATTACAAGGTAGAGATATATATATTAGAGAGGGCTGTTATACTTGTCACTCTCAAATGGTTCGTCCATTTAGAGATGAAGTAGCTAGATATGGAGATTATTCTAAAGCAGGGGAGTCGGTGTATGATCATCCATTCCAGTGGGGAAGTAAACGTACTGGTCCAGATTTGGCACGTCAGGCAAATAAATATCCTAATAGTTGGCATTATAGACATATGAATGAGCCTGAAGAAATTTCTCAAGGTTCTATCATGCCTCCTTATCCTTGGTTATTAGACAATGATTTAGATATCAGCACTACTCCTGGAAAAATCAGGGCCATGCAAACTTTAGGTGTTCCTTATCCTGAAGGTTACGATCAAAAAGCCAATAACGATTTGAAAATACAGGCAGATGAAATTGCTGCAGATTTAAACGCAAACAGAATCAAAGCAAATAGTGGTAAAGAAATTATTGCATTGATTGCTTATTTGCAAAGATTAGGTGCAGACCTGAAGAAAGCACCTGAGGCAGAAATTAAAATATTACACTAAAATTCATCTGTATGAAATTTAAAAATTATGTAACCAGTATTGAAAACGTCAATATTTATCCAATGGTTTCATTGGTCATATTCACGGTGTTTTTTGCGGTGGTTACTTGGTATGTTATGTCTGCCAACAAAGAAAAAATGGAAAAGAATAGCCAAATTCCGATCAATGACTGATAAAAAAATGAATATGTTAACTACTATATCTTATTTCAACAAACAAAAAGCATTGATGCAAAAATTGCTCCTGCTTTTACTAGCCAGCTTAGCTGCAAATATTATTTGGGCACAGGATACCGCTAAAGAAGAAGCACCTGTTGCCAAAGAAGTGTTTTATGATTCTACTGTTGCTTATGTATTAATCACAGTAATTGGCTTATTAGCCATGGTTATTTTTATGTTGGGCAATGTATTTATCCTAGCAATTAAAAATAAAATAGAGCAAGAAAAACAAAGCGATTCATCAAAAGCTGCTGTTTTAACTGTTTTATTTATGTTGATTTCTGCTGGATCATTATTTGCTCAATCTGCCAATGTTCCTGCAGGTACAAAAACAGTAGTATCTGAAACCATCATACAAATGTTGGCATTTATAGTGGTGTTAGAAATGATCATCATTGTTTATTTTGCCAATGGTATTAGAAGCTTTTTGAAGAAAGAAGCTATTCAAACTGCAGTTGCTGCTGGTGTTGCGCCTGTGGTTGAAAAAGAAAAAATCGCTTGGTTTGATCGATTGTACAACAGAAATACCAATGAAGATATTGCTCGTTTAGATTTAGGACATGATTAT
The DNA here is from genome assembly GCA_046289145.1 of Sediminibacterium sp. Taxonomy (GTDB): domain Bacteria; phylum Bacteroidota; class Bacteroidia; order Chitinophagales; family Chitinophagaceae; genus Sediminibacterium. The sequence goes on along the minus strand of JBKBWE010000082.1, from coordinate 5,474 downwards.
GATGGTATTAAAGAATTGGATAATGAAGTGCCTGTTTGGTGGAGATGGGGATTTGCTCTTAGTTTAATTTTTGGAGTGGTTTATTTATACAATTATCATATTGCTGGTACTAAACCATTACAACAAGCAGAATTAGCCATGGATATGGAACAGGCTGCTATTCAACAAGCTGCTTATCTAGAAAAATCTGCCAACAATGTAGATGAGAACACCGTTAAAATGATGGGAGCAGATGATATTGCAAAAGGGAAGGAATTGTATATTAAGCCCGGCGCTTGTGCAACTTGCCATGCCGAAAATGGAAGTGCAATAGTTAATGGGGCTCCAGGAATTGGACCTAATTTAACTGATGATTATTGGTTGCATAAAGGAGATATCAAAGCCATATTCTATTCAATCAAATATGGTTGGCCAGAAAAAGGAATGAAGAGTTGGAAGGATGATTATTCACCCATTCAAATTGCACAGATAGCTAGTTATGTAAAATCTTTGCAGGGTACTAATCCACAACCAGCAAAAGAAAAACAAGGAGAATTGTTTGTTGAAACAGGAGCCGCACCAGCTGCTGCTGATTCAACAACAGCACCTGCAATGAAGTAGGTGGTATAAATGATTATTATGAGTGAGTCGAAACAAGCAGATTTTAGGAGTTTACATTCAACTGTTGACAGCAAGGGAAAAAGAAATTGGGTGCATGCACTACAGCCCAAAGGAAAATTATATCAGTACAGAACTTATTTAAGTTATGTATATGTTATCTTGTTTTTTTCAATGCCATTTATTAGAATAGATGGCAATCCCTTGTTCCAGTTTAATATACCTCAAGGAGAATTTACTTTTTTCGGCTCACTCTTTACTCCACAAGATTTTATCATGTTCGGCTTGGGCATGATCATCTTCATGCTCTTCATTGTCATCTTCACATTAATTTATGGTCGTTTCTTTTGCGGGTGGGTTTGTCCGCAAACCATATTCATGGAAATGATCTTTAGGAAAATTGAGTACTTCATTGAAGGCGATGGCAATAAGCAAAAAATAAATAATGGGAAAAAATGGACCACTGAGTTATATATCAGAAAAACCATTAAACATATTGTTTTTTTAGTGCTCAGTTTTGCTATTTCAAATACTTTTCTAGCCTATATCATCGGAACCGATCAACTGTTTAAAATCATTACTGATCCTTTGTCAGAACATATTGGAGGCTTTATTGCCATCATCTTTTTTACCTTGGTTTTTTATACGGTATATGCTTTTGTAAGAGAAATTGTATGTACCGTTATTTGTCCTTATGGAAGATTACAAGGGGTTTTATTGGATAAAAATTCTATTGTAGTTGCTTATGATTATTTAAGAGGGGAGCCTAGGAATAAAAAGAAAGCTACAGAAGGTGCGGGGGATTGTATTGATTGTGGTATGTGTGTAAATGTATGCCCTACTAATATAGATATCCGTAATGGTACCCAGTTAGAATGTGTAAACTGTACGGCTTGTATTGACGCTTGTAATATGATGATGAAGAAAGTGAACAAGCCTGAAAATTTGATCACATTTGCATCTGAAAATCAAATAGCATCTGGTAAGAAGTTTGAGTTTACTTATCGCATTAAAGCCTATTCAGGTGTATTGGTTATTTTAATGGTGTTGTTAGGGATTTTAATTGTAACCAGAACTACTTTTGATGCAACTATTTTACGTGTGCCAGGTCAAGGTATGCAGGAAAACAAAGACGGAACTATTAGCAACTTATTTAGAATTAAAGTGACCAATAAGAGCAATAGAGATCTTCCTTATCGATTGGTTGCTACAGACCCTGATGTGCAAATTGAAAGAATTGGTCAAACCTTAGATACATTAAAGGGCAGACAATTGGCCGAGGAAACTTTTTTCATTAAGGTAGATAGCAACAAGATTAAGAACAGGAAAGAGGAATATGAAATAAAATTACTCAGTGGCGATAAAGTGATTACTACTAAGAAAGCCATATTTATTAGCGACCTTTAATACAAAAAAATGAATTGGGGATATAGAATTGTTGTAGCATTTGGATTGGGCGTAGCATTTATTTTATTTCTTGTATGGAAAACCATGCGAGTAGATATTGAAATGGTAGAGTCTAATTATTACGAGAAGGAAATGGCTTTTAATGGTAAACTTCAGGCTACCGCCAATGCAAATGCGCTATCTACAAAAGTTAGTGTAGTGAAACAAGACCAGCAAATTCTTTTAAAAATTGACTCAACTACAGCCGCTGCTATTACCACTGCAGAAGTTCATTTTTATAATCCAGCATCTGAGAAATCGGATAGGAAATTGAACATAGCTGCTTCCAACAATGGGGTTTACGTCTTTCCGGTTGCACAATTCAATAAAGGAAAGTATATTGCTAAAATCAGTTTTACCAGTGCTGGTAAAAACTACTATGCCGAAGAAGTGATTTTTATTCCTTAATTATGGAAGTACTGTTGATATCTGCTTTTGTGCTGGGCTTTGGGGGCAGTGTTCATTGTATTGGTATGTGTGGTCCATTGGCTTTGTCTTTACCCTTCCAAGCTTTTCAAAGTGTGTACAAATGGCTGGCCGTATTCTTCTATAATATGGGAAGAGTTAGTACTTATATTGGTATTGGTATTGCTGCTGGTTTATTGGGTAGGGGAGTAAATTGGTTTGGGGTTACCCAAATCGTTTCAATTGTGCTTGGACTTGTGATTGTTTTTTCGGTTTTATTACCTAGACTATTTCCAAAAACATCATTGCCTTTTTTAAAAGGATTTAAGCAGTGGCAAATCAATGCCATGCAGAAAATCATGCAGAAACAATCTGTAGGATGGATGTATATTTTCGGTGTATTAAATGGCTTATTGCCCTGTGGATTGGTTTACACAGCTGTTGCTGCATCATTGGTTGCCCATAATATATATGAGTCTATGTTGTTTATGGGATTCTTTGGATTAGGTACCATTCCTGCCATGGTTTTATTGGTGGCTGCCGCACATAAATTACCTAACCAGATACGTCAGCAATTTAGAAAATTGGTTCCAGTATTTACCTTTATCATTGGCTGTTTGTTGATACTCCGTGGACTAAATTTAGACATACCTTTTATTAGTCCATATTTAAATGCAGCTATACAAGGAACAGATGCTATACATTGTTCTCACTAAGCATTTTAATTGAACCATCTTAAACGATTATTACAATTGCGCAACCCACATTTTTCTTGCTCCTTCTTTACCCCAATCCTTTAAGGCTTTGGACAATTCTGTTGTTAATTGTGTGCGGCCAACTTGTTTACCTTTTTGCTTTACATTTAACTCATTTACACTTGGAGAAACTAATTCGAGCTTAGTTGCAAACCAAGTGGTATTTAATCTAGGAACTGCTAGCCCCAGTATCATTCCTGGAAGTCCGCCAAAACTTTCTGGGCCCGCACTTACCGGAATTTGATCGGTATAAAAAGCCACTACATAAACTGAGTCGCAAATTTTAGTAACTGCTTTTCTGCATTCAAATCCAGCAATTTCTCTTGTTTCTTCTGCAATTTTCCATTCCCAAGTACGACTACTGTCTTTAATTAAATAAGTATTCTCAAACACTTCTTTTTGACTGATGGAAATACCCTTTTTTAAATCCTGCATACTTACATCTGTATCAACGGGTTTGGTCCCCCACATGTATTTATTGTTGGGGTTTTCTTTAGCTAATTTATAAACAGATTTGTCTGTATTAAACTTTAGTTCGTAAATATCTGATACAAATTTGGGTATCTGTTTGAGCATTTCAGCGGTCCACATATTTTCTCCTTCGTCAAGAATGGGGGCGTGTTGATTGACTCTTTTTTCAAACTCTATTCTACCAGATTGTATGAATTGAACTTGTGCACTTAAATAAGTACTAAAAAATAAAATCGTACAAATGATGATGGTCTTTTTCATATTAAAATCCTTCATTAGGTTTGCCATTTTTGCTAAAATTCCAGATTAAAGAAAATAAGAAATAGCGTTGTATGGTTTGGTTAGTGGTTTCAGTGATAAAGTTGCTGGATGCATTTCTGTTGATGCCCAAGTTTTGGTTAAATAAATCATTAACAGAAGCTTTGATTTCCCATTGGTCATTTTTAGAGATCACTTTTCTAACAGATGCATTAACTATATACACATCTCTTTGGTCGGCAAATACAGCAGTCTTTTCATAAATATTGGCATTTAAATCAAAGTCGATATAGGTTTTGATTTTTTTCAACTTAAACTGCAGATTGGCGTAAGCGTTATAAGACCAGAACTTAGTACTAATATCAGGACGAATAGAAGTAGTAGAATTATTGCGTACCGCACTTCCATAGGCATAAAAATTAATCCACTTATCACCCCAGTATCCCATATTAATACTAAAATCAGTTGATCTGTTTTTAGTTATATTATCAATTCCGTTCACCCTATTTGCAAATTGGTTGATTCTAGGACCAATATCAACTCCAACATTGAATGATGGGATAATCTCAAATCCATAACCCACTCTTCCACTTAAACTGTAATTGCCAGCAACATTAATAGCCTGGTTAATTCTTCTACCTTGGTTGTCTACAAAACTTGAGTTAGAAATGGCATTTTCTGTTTTTGAAAAGTTGACATTAAAACTGATTCTTCTGCTTTTCAAAACCTTGTAGTCTGAACCACCTAAGTTGAATTGGTGTACAAAGGATTGTCTCAAATTGGGGTTACCGATGGTTAAATTGAGTGGATCAATATTATCTATTATTGGTTGTATTTGTGCAAGGGAAGGATTCCTTGTTGAACCATTGTAAGAAAAATTAAATCTTCTTTGTTGTTTTGGGGTATAATTGAATGTAACTGCTGGAATAAAATTGTTAAAAATTACATTTCTATCGGTCTGTTTAACTAAATCGTTTAGTCGATAATTTACTGTACCTATACCTGTTCCTATAGAGAAATTAAATTTCTTTACATTGTATCGAATATTCACACTACCATTATGGCCTGTTGTGTTGAATATAAAATGGTTACTTAATGTGTCTACTAAATTCTCATATTTATTATTGGCCGTGTTTTTTGCAAATGTGTTGCGCTCTGCATCATTTCTGCTTACACTCAATTTATAATTCAGTACCAAGAAAGTATTTTTCCAAAGTGGTTCGGTATAATTAATGGTTGAATTAATGGTGGTTACAATTTGTTTATTGGTCTTTTGTTGGTCAACAATGTCTCTTCTAACTAAATTGCCAAAGGCGTCATAAAAACTATTATCAGCGGTTAAGAAGCCATCGTCTGCACGATCATTATAATTAATATCATTGTTCCAAGAAATGGTTCGGCCCATTTTTTTAAATCTTTTGCGATAAAAAATAGTGGTATTCATGGTTTTGTTTTCATCCACCGTAGAAGTATTTCTATTGCTCAGGTTTAATAAAATACTATCACTTGTAATTGTACGACCTAAATAATTAGATGCCATAT
>JBKBWE010000081.1:0-9968 GCA_046289145.1 Sediminibacterium sp. | reverse complement strand
ACCACAAGCCAGTCCAATTGCTTTCAATAATGTAAAACCTTCTTTTAATAACCAAGCAGCAATGATGGTGATGAAAATAGGCGAACCTAATGATAGTAAAGAACTATGTATAACAGTAGTTAATGAAACTCCTTTGATAAAAAACAATTGATTAATCACAATGCCAGTAAGTGCACATATCAAAAAACGGGGCAAATCTTTTCGATCAAATTTTACTTTACCTGGCTTAAATAAAAATAATATCCAAAATAAAGAAAGCGTTACTGCTACCCTTACAAAATTCAACGCAAATGGATGAATATACCCTGGAGTAATGAATTTGACCGCCGCATAACTACTACCAAAAATCAAGTTTGCAACAAGGGCAGCAGTATATGCTTTGTAGGATTGGTTCATTTAGGCAAATTTAGCAATAATGCTTTAAGTTGCTCTACATCAAACTGATCAATATTCATTTTACTGTATGTGAAGCTTTGGGCTTTAGTATAAGTATCTTCCAAACTAAATCCTGATTGCGATATACGTAAAAGCCTTTTCGTATTCATCAATAATTCACTTAAATACTCTTGCTCTGTTTGACCTGGTGTTGGAACTACAATTAATTTTTTATCGATAGATAATAACTCCATTAGAGATGTATATCCTCCTCTACAAATAATATAATCTGCTTGCTGTAATTCTAATGCAAGATCAATGGTGTCTAAATGATTGAAAACCCTCACATGTGGAGGCACTTCTATAGGTTCGGTTTCTGAAGGAAGACCACGAATTAACACTACCGGTTTGGTAAACGCTTCTAAATCTATCAAGATATTGTTTTCTAAAATGGTTCTTTGGGGTTCTGGACCAGATAACACAATGGCAAAACTGTATTTTGTAGCACAGGATACCCTTGTAAATCTAGAGAGTAATTTCATATATGATACAGGTACCTTAGGCATTACTGAAGGGTGCGATAGCTTGCCTGCCAAGCCTGGATTGGTCATCATATCGGGTACCCAACATGCAGTGAACTGATTGATGAAATAATAATTGATTCGTCTAAAAATATATTCAACCCATTGATAGGGTGCTTTTATAATTAACTGATGGGTAATAAATACAGAAGGAACAACAGGATGGTGCAACCCAAAACGGTTGTCGGAAATAATCAAGTCAATTTGATTTTCTTCAACCACATTTTTTAGCCAAGCTTCTTCGGCTTTAATTGTTTTATATAGTTTGGGAATCTGAAGTATTAAACTAAACAAAAGCAACAAGCGTGATTTTGCATAATGTACCCGATAACCTGTTAAAGTTAAAATGGTTAAATCGGGAAACTCTTTCAACAACAGTGCAGCTTGATGCCCTTCTGCAGCCAATATTACTTTGATGTTTAATTGCCTGAAAGCCTTGATAATAGGGATGCAGCGGGTAGCATGACCGAGTCCCCAATCGAGTGGAGCAATTAAAACGGTAGAAATGTTAAATTGATTTTTCAAAGTTGCGTTTGTTGAATTAATGAAGCTATTTTATTACTTTAGTTGAGTATATGAAAATGAAAATAAACCAAATTATCCTTTTAGTGTTAGTAATCATGCTGGCATCTACCTCATGTGGTGTTTTTCAAAAATCGAATAAGACCAAATTTTGTGGCTGCCCTAAACACTGAATTTGTATACCATGAACAGAGATTTATTGGTTTTAACTAAACAAGAATTCTTGACCGAAGCACAAGCTGCTTCAGTTGTTGTAGGGTTAAATAAAGTATTAGGCCCTGTTGAAAACTGGGCGGCATTTTGTGTGGCAAATGAAATTATAGACATTAATAAACATAAGATTGTTACCAAAACGCATTTGGTAAAACAAATATTGCAAGACAAGCCAAACAAGGCATTTATCTTTATTTGCAATAAAAACTAGATTAATCTCTAAGAAAGTTTACTCAAAGCAGATTCCAATTGTTGTAACATAGTTGGGATATCCGCTTTCTTGCAAGTTCCTACACTTAATCTATACCAACTACTATCTGCTCCTGCACCAAATGCAGAAAACGGTACAATGGCAATTTTGGCTTCACTTAAAATATAAGTGGTAACATCAGACTGTGTAGCCAATACATTTCCCTCGCCAGTTTTGCTCCCCCTTAAATTAATTTGTATGGTTAAGTAGATTGCCGCTTGTGGTGCAATAGCATCTACCTGATATCCTTTTTGCTTCAATGCACTGATACCATTGTATATGGTTCTTAAGCGATATTCAACTTCCGATTTAAAATGAGTTAAGTAATTTCCGATGGCTTCTTTCATTGGCAAATAATTCGCCACCGCATGTTGCTCGGCCATTGGCGCCCATGCACCTAAATGACTCAAAATAGCTTTCATTTTTGCAATCACGTTTTCAGGACCCAATGCCCATCCTACCCTTACGCCTGTTGCAGAAAAAACTTTTGAAATACCATCTATAAAAATGGTGTAAGGCTTCATGGCGGGATTCAATGTTAAAGGATTGTAATGAACGGTATCACCATAGGTAAGCGTCCAATACATTTGATCGAACATTAAATACAATTTCTTTTGATCGGGTGTTCTGGTTGCATTTTCTGCAAGAATTAATTCGCAAATTTCGGCCAATGCATTTTTACTTAAAGTAGTACCAGTGGGGTTTTGTGGTGTACACAAACAGATTAGGGTAGCTCCTTTAATATGTGGTTTAATATCTTCAACAGTTGGCATGAAATCATTCTCGGGCAAACAGTTTACTTCGCAATGTTCTCCATCGGTTAAATGAACATAGTGATTATTGTTCCAAGAGGGTACGCCATAAATTACCTTATCGCCTTTGTCTACTATTACTTTAAACAATGCATAAATTAATGGACGACCACCTGATGCTACTTGAATTTCAGCTGGTGTAAAGCTAAGCCCTTCCCAATCTTGAATAAATCCACTGATGGCTTTACGCAAATCTAAGATACCTTCAGCTGCAGGGTAGCTGGTCTTTTTTTGTTGATACGCTTCAATAATCAGTTGCTCTAATTCAGCAGGAATTGGAAATTCACTAGGATTAAAATCGCCAATGGTATAATTGTAAATGGTCTCTCCATTTCTAATTCTTTCGTTGATGGCATTTCCCAACTTCACAATTTCACTTCCTATTAAGGTTTCTGCTAAATGACTCAACTGGCTCATAAAAAAATTTAGTGCAAGGTAAGCAATTGCATTTATTTAGGACCGATTATACCATTTTAACAAATTGCTTTACACGAAAAGAAGTTAACTTTATTAAAAAATAAAATATATGGGAAAAGCTAAATCAACTAGAAAGAATACAAAGAAAGCAACTCCTGCATCGGGCATGGTATCTAAGTCTGCAGGACCTTCAGGTATGATGAACAAAGCACCAGGTGCAATGAACAACAAAAACTTCTCTTCGTCTAAAAAAGGGGGTGGTTTTTCTGTAACACCTAGAAAAGCATCCTAGACTTTCTTAGCGCAACACCAGTATATGATGAAAAAATATTTTGTCACTGTTATTGTATTGATAGCATCGCTGAGTATTTCCAAGCTTTATGGACAAACTGAAAACGACTCGATTGCGATTGCTTTATCTAAGCCGGTTTATCTACAGGGTGATTCATTAGAGCTTCGAGTGTATTATCCAAACTACATCAACAAGAAATTAAAATCGGCCACTGCACATATTTGGATAGATCATTTGGGCACTAAGCAAAGATGGAAGTTTCGCTATCCCATGATTGAAGGTGAAGTAAATGCTGCATTAAAAATAAGTGAGCAAATTCCTAGTGGCAACTACGCCATTAGTTGTTTAATTCAATCAGGCTTTTACAGAATGCAAGGGCAAGTAATTGAAAGAGATAAAAAAGACACGGTCATCAATTATATGATGCGTACCAGCACTAAACAAATGATGGTAGACCGCGTAAAAGTAGATGCCAAAGGCTTTTTTACCATGAAGCCTATGTTGTTTCAAGACACTGCTTCTTTTTATTTTTCTCCTGTACAAAAACCCAAGAAAAATTATTTAGCCATTTTATTGAAAACCCCTGTTGATTCTGCTTTTGAACCAGCAGCTATTCAAACGGCTTTCTTCAGTGTTGGAAAACCCGGAGAGTTTATCAACAAAAAAATAAACTATAGTCTTTCTTTAGATGATCCTGAATTTGGGAGTGACTTACCCAATGTAACGGTGTACACAAAAGCAAAAACAAAAGTGCAAGAATACGCAGAATCCTATACTAGTGGATTATTTAAAAATGATAACGCGTATATTTTTGATGGATTAGGAAATGATGAATTGGCCCAATCGCAATCATTGGCATGGTATTTACAACAAAAAGTACCCGGTTTAAACGTTGCAATAGACTCCGCCAATAATGAAGTGTTTAAATGGAGAGAGGAAATTTGCTCCATCTTTATAGATGAGTTCGAAGTAATGCCTGGAGAACAAACAATGGTATTTCCCAGAGATATTGCGATGATTAAAGTATTTAGACCTCCTTTTCAGTACAGTTCTACCACAGGTTTTGGGGGTGCCATTGCCATCTACACGAAGAAAGGAAAGTTTGTAGACAACAATGGCGCAAAGTTTTCTTTTATTCTAAGAGGCTATACTGCATTTGATAGCATTTGGAAATAAGATTGATTATTCTCAAATCACTTTTTCAAAGAAAAAATTCTAGACAAGTTAAACCCAAACTGGAATTCGCCTTTAGACCAACTATTGGTGGTTTCGGTTATAAAGGAGCGCTCATTCATTCCAGTTGAATTAGAAAAATGCAATTGGAATACGTGCCCACCTGTTTCAATATCTACACCAATAGACAATGGATTGGTTCCAACAGACATTGGCAGTCCATTAGCTACCAATGAATAATCTACCACCAAAGCAACTCGTTTTGAAATCTTATGTCGGGCGCCTATACCTAATGCATAAATGGTTTTTTTATCTGCGGGATCAATCATATTTCTGTACACTAAAGTGGGACTTAATTGCAAAGAAAATGATTCATTGAATTTTCTGCCAATAATCAATTGTGCATAATACCCTGTTCGATCATTAAAAGTCAACGGCTTTAATGGGTCAGGACTTTTATAAGTAAAAATAGATGTGCCTGCAACCGCTACTAGAGAAACAGGGGTGCCTGCTTGTTCTTGATGAATCAAACGGTATTTAATAAAAGCATCGTATTCTTTTTTGAAAGTGGTTCTACCAAAGCCAATGGTTAAATCATTGCTCAATCCAAAATCAAAACCCATGCGCATACTGGCTTGGTCTAACCCAAATAAATCGCCAATGCCTTGTTTTACTGGACCGAAGCGATGCAAGATTCTAAAGTCTAACATGCCTGCGCCCAACATTTCCATAGAATGACCGTTGATTACTCTAGAAGATTTAAAAGCACCAGTCACTTTATTATTCCCCTTCTGGTCTTTCTCTAACTCTTTTAATAAATTGTCTTGAGCAATAACAGAAAAATTAAATAGTATTATTAATCCAACAGTAGTAAATATCTTTTGCATCATAGATTGGGTTTTTGAATTTGATAGATTGCTTTAACATTAATTTGGATGCTTTTTGCAATTTTATCTTTAACCAATTTAGGTATTTGAATAGCATAATCTTCCAATAATAAATCAAAATTGGAATCTCCTGAAATGATTCCATCCTTTACATGTAATTGAGCAACAGCAGTCATTTCAGCGGTTTTACCATGTAATTGCATCGTGCCTTTTACGTTGAAACTATAGTTGGCGTTTTTAGTTAGGTCAATGGTTGGTAAAGACTGAATACTGCCTTTGAAATATGCACGAGGATACTTACTACTCTCTACATAATTTTCATTGAAATGCTCTTGCATTAAAGCATTGGGAAAAATGAATCCTTTTAACAGCACACTAAATTCAATATTGCCCGTTTTTAAATCAATCACAGAAAGACCTTGATTATTCACGGCTTCAATATTTTCCAAAGGCATTTTAGAAAAGAATTTCACAGAAGCATTTCTGCAAAGCAGTCGCTCTTGTGCATGGCTTTGTGTAGCCAGCATCAATAAAATTGCAATAAGTATTCTTTTCATGCAATTAGTTATTTAATGCACCCGAAGCTACCCAACATGAAATAGCATTCTTTTGAGCAGTAGTTAATGCGCCATTTTTAGGCATGGTTCCAGACTCAACTGAACTTTTAATTTGCGCAGCAGCAGCTTTAATTTGGTCATAATTGGTTAAAGCACCAGGACCATTTACACTGCCAGTATTGTGGCAACCCACTGCACCACAGCTGTTTTGAATGATTGGGAAAACAACTGCTGTAAACCTGCTATCAATGGTTGTGCAGTTGAGTGTAGTACCACCCGTACCAGGGGTTGGGGTTGTTGTGCCTGATTCTGACTTGGAACAAGCAATGGCTACAAAAGCAACCATTATAGATAGGGTCAATAACTTTTTCATGTGGAGTAGTTTTGGTGGAAAAATGTTTGTTGTTTAAACACAGAGTCTGACACTATCCATGGCGTTGCCTGATATGTTAAAATATTTTTAACTATTTTGGGAAGTAATGAAAACCGTTTATTTATTTATACTATTATTCTCTTTCAGTAAATGCGCAATGGATTATAGCTGCAGCAATGAAATAATTAATGAATCAAACAGTACAATCAGAATTGACATATTTTATGATGAGTTTAAATTAGATAGTTTAAAAGAAAAGCATGGAAGCAATAAAGAATCAGCAGCAAGTTTTCTAACTAAACAAGGAAATATTTCTGGTCAGCTGTTTCAAATCGATACCATAAGATTTGCTATATCCTATAATTTAAACAGAAATGATACCGTAACAATAAATAGAACAATTGGTGGGAGGTTAGTTGAACCAGACTACAGTTTGATTCAAAAAATTATTTTCAAGTCAGATTCAAACAGTCAAACTATTGTAAACAGTAATCTAACCAAAATCTTCAAAAGAGCAGATAATGACTTATCATGGATCTTTAAGATTCAATAATTTTTAGCAAAAAAATCCCCGCTACTTTTTCTATAGCGGGGATTGTCTAGCTTATATCTACAATTCTAAATTGTTTTATTCTAATGGCTTATAGTCCTTAAAGAACTTCAACGGCGCAGCTTCTGCTAAAGCGCGGTACTGTTTCCAGCTGCCTTCAAATAAGGCATTGGCTTTTACAATTACACCATTCACTGCTTCTTCTGCATAGCCCATGATGCGATTTTCTTGTTCGCCTGGCATAGTGGTTTTACCCATCACTACCTGACGAGCTTCTCCTAAAATACCATTCACCGTTTCTTGAGGAATATTGCCGTACCCTTGCTTTAACTGTGGTTTGCCATTCAGCATTTCTCGGATTTCTTTCAATGCATCTGCAACTGGCTTAGCCGCTTTGCGAATGGTATCTGCAGCTTTACGATCCATGTTCGCATAACCCGCTTCTACTTTTTTCATAATCTCCTCTACTTCTGTTAAGCGATCATTTAAGGCAGTCAATTTTACAATTGATTTTTCCATTCTTGCATTGGCTGCTCTAATAGCATTTCTTACTGCTAAAGGTGTTGGTGCATTTGGATCATCATTCACTACTACCATGGTGCTGTCTTTCAAATCTCTACCTAAACTCATTACTACTTTATAAGTTCCTGGATTTACTGGTAACCCACCTGGCTCAGCAGATCCACCACCGCCTCCACCAAAGCGTCCACCGCCGCCGCCTCTTCCGCCACCACCTGCTTGGCGAATACCGCGACCTTCCATTCCCCAATAATATTTATTGAAGCCAGAATCTGCGCGGGTTCTGAGATTTCTTACATTCACTCCATTCGCATCATAAATAGCTATTTGAAGGGTATCTGAAATTTTATTCTTTCCTGTATCTGCAGCAGTTTTATTGACGAAGAAACTGATAGGTGCACCAGTTCTTTTGTTCTCTCCCTCATAAGTTCCATAAGTACTGTATTCAATGCCGGAGGCGTTTTTCATCTTTGCTTGATAAGCTTGAGGTGCATCAAATGCTACTAATTTTTTAGCGAAAACTTGACCTTTGTTCGCCGCTAATTTTCTCAACGGACGTATATCATCAAGTATCCATAAAGCACGACCAAAAGTTGCAATGACCAAATCAGCTTCTCTTTCTTGAATGGCCATATCATAAGTAGATACTGAAGGATATCCATTTTTGAATTGTTGAAAATTCACTCCATTGTCTAAGCTGATGAATAATCCTTGCTCTGTTCCTACAAAAATTAAATTGGGTTCTACTGGGTCTTGAATCACACATAATGCATAACCCACTACTTTTTTCTCATCCACCATTCTTGTCCAAGTCTTTCCGTAATCTGAAGTTCTATAAACAAATGGACGCATTTCACCTCTTCTATAATCGTTTACCACTACAAAAGCTTCTCCGCCATTGTGCTTAGACGCTTTGATTTGTGGAACCCATGCTCCCAAAGGCATTCCAGGTAATTTGCCCCTGAAATTGGTCCAAGTTTTTCCGCCGTCTCTGGTTAGTTGCACATTTCCATCATCGGTACCAACCCAAATAACCCCTTGCTCTTTCGGTGATGGTTCAATAGTTAAAATAGTACAATGGTTTTCTGCACCGGTAATATCTACAGAAATTCCTCCGTTATTACTTTGATCAATTTTTGCAGAATCATTGGTAGTAAGGTCGCCTGAAATTTGTTCCCACGCTGCACCTTTATTAGTGCTCTTATTTACAAACTGACTTCCATAATAAATAGTGGCTTTATCAAATGGATCTTGCGCAATAGCTGCGTTCCAGTTGAAACGTTGCTTTACATTTTTACTAGGACGTGGAGGACGAATACTCCACTGTTCTCCGGTAGCAATATTATAACGCGATACATTTCCTCCTTGGCTCATGGTGTATACCCAGTTAGGATCTTCTGCATCTGGCATTACATCAAATCCATCTCCACCACTTACGCCTTGCCAAAATGCATTTCTGATTCCAGATCTTCTCCAAACATAAGCAGGTCCATGCCAGCTACCATTGTCTTGTAAACCACCCATTACATTGTAAGGAATTTGGTTGTCTACATTCACATGATAGTATTGTCCTAATGGTAGTTTTTCATCAAACTGCCAAGTTTTACCACGGTCGCGTGTAATACCAATACCACCATCGTTTCCATCAATAATAAAATTAGCATCGTAAGGATGAATCCACCATGCATGGTGATCAGGATGTATACCACTGTATGGAATCACTGGCTTCCAAGTTTTTCCTGCATCATCACTTACATTAATTACCTGATTGATATTGTAAATTCTATTTTCGTTTTTAGTATCTACTGCTATATCCTGAAAATAAAATGCACGATTGGTTACTACGGAAGGATCACTGTTAACAAGCTCCCATTTAAATCCTCCATCATCCGATTTATACAAACCATTTTTAGTGGCTTCAACTAATGCATAAACACGGTTCGGATCGGTACGAGCAATGCTGATTCCGATACGGCCATAATCCCCATCGGGCAAACCATTGGCTTTACCCAATTTGGTAAATGATTTGCCACCATCCATAGTCATATAAAAACCACTTCCACTGCCACCACCTTTTAAACTCCAAGGTGTTCTTTTGTGTTCGTACATATTCACGAACAACTTATTAGGATTGGCTGGATCCATCACCATATCACCTACTCCACTATTTTGGTTGGTGTATAAGATTTGTTTCCAAGTATCTCCTCCATCAGTGGTTTTATACACCCCTCTTTCCGGATGATCTGCAAATGGATTACCCATTGCGCCTACATATACTACATCTGGATTAGTTGGGTCTATGATGATGCGGTGAATATTGCGCGTTTTTTCTAATCCCATGCGCTTCCATATTTTTCCGCCATCTAAACTTTTATAAATACCTTCTCCTAAACTGATTGAGTTACGTGGATTTCCTTCACCAGTTCCCGCCCAAACCACACTAGGAT